>CADBKG010000005.1 GCA_902795215.1 uncultured Erysipelotrichaceae bacterium
TGAAAAAAGAGATAAAGAGATAGAAGAGATAGTTCCAAAAGATAGTGTAAACAAAAAGTATTTGCAAAACTTTGTAATTTATGAATATTTTTTACCAGCAATAAAAGAATTATGCTATGATGAAGCTGATGAGAGGACAAAGAAAATAATTAGTTGGAGTGTGATACTATTGGAAAAAGACATAAGTAAAGTAGAAAGAGAGGTAATGAAAGTGTTAACAAAAGAAGATGTACCAGCATTTATAGAAAAAATGAGAAAGTTATGCGAAGAAGAAAAAGCAGACGAATTTTGGGAGAATTATCATGCTAACGTAGATAATATAAATCACATTATAAAAACCGAAAGACAGCTTGGAAAAAAAGAAGGACTCCAAAAAGGAAAAACCATTGGTATAAAGCAAGGGAAAGCTATTGGAATTCGAGAGGGAGAAGCAGCAAAAACATTTGAAATAGTAAGAAATATGCTTAATATTAATTTCCCTATAGAGTTAATAACAACTTCAACTGGCCTAACAGAAAAAGAAGTCTTAAAGATTAAAAATAGTATTATAAATGAAAGAATTGTAACAGCTAGCGATGAAAGTAATAATGAAGTTCTTACTTTATAAAAGTTTTGTAAATAACACAAAACTTTTTTTGATTTTAAATAGTTATATTGATATAATGATAATAGGGTACTATACTAGGAGGATATTATGGCACAATATAGAGATATAAAAAGTTTGAGACAAAGTGTAGAATCTCAAGCAAGTAATTTAAATAGATTAGACGAAGAAATTTCTAGGTTAAAAAGTGCAGGTACAGATTCTAATAATATAAGTCAGAAGGAAAATAAACTTAAAAATGACACAATAAGGTATAATTCTATTATGGATATTTTGAATAATTATAATAGTCTAATAGAAGGCGTTAAAGAAATAAAAGAACTAGAAGATAAGAAAAACGATAGTTTAGATTATATAAGGTGTTTTAATTATGACACTAAAATTATTGAACTTAAAAATGAATTGGAACCTTTATATTTGTCATTATGCAATAATATTCAAGATTTACAAAATAATGAAGAAATTAAAAATGCTATAACAGGACTTCCTAAAATAGTGAAAGGTAATAAGGTGGATTCTTCTAATGGAAAAGATTTAGATTTTCCAGGATTAAGAAAAGTGTTAAACGAATCTATAGATAATCATGCTAAATTACTTGATAAATTGAATAGCGATTTAAAAAAATATGAAAAAGGTTATGGCCAACATAGCACGGAATACATGCAATGTAAAAGCAACATAGAGGCAGAAAAGAACTATATTAGAGATAAAGAAACCATGGTTAAAGCTCTTCAAAAGCATGAAGAAATACCTATGGATTCTTTGTATAAAGCCCTAGACCAAGAGAAAGAAAAGCTAGAAAGATATAAAAAAGATTTAAAAGAATTATCTAAAGAAGACGATAAAAAATTTAGAAAAATATATGAAGATGAAATTGCAATTATAGAAGGTAATATAGATAGGCTTGCTGATGAGATTACTGATGCAAAAAATTATAATGATGCAATTAAAAAAGGTAAAAATATTGAAATAAAAAAATCAAAAGCTTCAAAAGAAGTAGATATTCATATGTATGAAAGACAAAAGTTTTTGAATGACAGAGAAATAAATGTTTTAGCACAAAAATTATCTGCATATGATTATACAGCATCTATTATAATTGGTTCTTCGAGAAAAGCAGTTATGCCTGAAAAGACTCAAGTTGTTAATGAAACAAACAACACTAAAACAGTTAATAATACTGAAAATATAGAAGATTTAAAAGCATATTACGAAGAACTTATAAAAGAAGGAAACTTAGTAGGTCCTCAGAAATTTGCTGGTAATGGATATGCTTCAGAATTAAATGCTGTTAAAAATGCATTAGCAGCTAATGGAGTGGTTGTAGAAAGTACGAAAGTGTCTAATGATAATGAACTTGAAGAAATGAAAGAATATTATCAAAAGTTAATTAGTGAAGGTCATATAATTGGGCCTCTTAAATTTCCTGGTAACGGTTATGCTTCTGAGCTTAAAGGTGTAAAAGATTATCTAATTAGTCATGGTGTTGATTTATCTAATGATTTAAATAATCAGACTATCCCTGTTACGCCTGAAAAAACATCTGTTACAAACGAGAATAGTAAATTAAGTTCATCAGATGAAACAACTGAGCCAATAAAAGATATGAGTGATGAAGAATTCGATGAAATGATGGACAACTTATTTCGTTTTGATGATTATGATGAACCTGAAACTATTGAAGAGGAGACCGAATTAGCAAAAGGAACAGCTGAGGAACCTGAAACTATAGAAGAGGAACCTGAACAAGAATTTGAAGAAGTAATAGAAACAAAACCTTGTAGTTGGATTAAAGCCCATAAAAAACAAATACTAATCGGTGCAGGAATAACAGCATTATCTATAGCAACTGTTTTATTAATTGCTCAAGTTTTACCAGCAGTTATAGCGGCTCTTAAAACTAAATCAATTTTAACAATTACTAATCAAATGATGGCTAATGGCGCTCAATGGAAATTATCCAGTGCAGCTCAAAAAGCAGTATTACATAGTGCCAATGAAGCATTAGCAGCTGGATTAAAAGGGTCTTTATTTAATCCTGCAAGTGGAATATGGACGATTGCTGGAACAAACCTAACTGATTTTGCAGGAGCGGCAGCATTAAAGCATGCGGCAGCATTATCTAAACTTTCTGTTTTAGTTCCAGGAGTTTCGATTACATCACTTTTAGGTTCTGCAGCAATATATACTGGAAAGAAGTTAGATAAAGATCGCTCACCAATATATACCGCTATTGATAAAGTAATAAGCGATATGAAAAAAGAAGAAATTGATTCACTTGCTGAAATAGATGTAAAAAGCGAAGCTATAAAGAAACAAATAGATACAAATACTGAAATGACAAAAGAAGAAAAAGAAAGATTAACGTATAAATTAAATAAAGTTACTAAAAAGAAAAAAGCAAAACTTGAAAAGAAAGCAAAAGGAATTGATAAAGAAAAAGAACAACCTAATAAAACAAAAGATCCACTATTAGAACTTGAAACTATCGGAATTAGTTTAGATGGATTAACTGAAGAAGACAAAAAAGAAATAAGGGATATAATTAATCAAAAATCAAGAGAACTTAGCGAGTTTACTGATGAAGAAATAGAAGAACTTAAAGAAATAGTTGATAAACTGAAAGGGGTATCAAAGTAATGGAAGAAGATAATATAATTACATTAAAAGATGGAAAAAAATATTTATTGCTCTTAGAAAGTGAATATACCCAAAAAGATTACTTTCTAGCAATACTCCTTGATGAAAAAGAAGAATTAACAGATCAATATGAAGTATTAGAAACAAAAGAGGTAGATGGTAAAACATTAGCTAGACGAGTAAAAGATCCATTCTTACTTCAAGAATTAATATCTGATTTTGAAGAACAAAATAAAGCGGCATAATGTCGCTTTTTTTATGTAAAGCTTGATTTTTTTTGTTTAGTATAATTTATTAATTTGATATAATATATATAACATTTGCAACAATTGATATAATAAAGTATAATGTTAATAGTCAAATTTAGACAATTATTTAATTATTTAAATTATATACTAAATTTGGTGATGAAAAATGCGCGTTAAAATATTTGATGAAAGCCATGAAAAAGATTTAGAAGAAGATATCAATGAGTTTTTCGAAGAATTTGATGGGGATCTTATTGATATTAAATATGAAGTTTCATCATGTATATTTGGGGATGAACAAATATATTGTTTTAGCGCCATGATAATATATGAAAGCTAGTGGTTTTATGAAAAAAAATAGTTTTATGGAAGGGGCTCTTATTGCTACTCTTGCAATAGTTATAACTAAGATACTTGGGATGATATATGTTATTCCATTTTATCGTATTATTGGTACCCGTGGTGGAGCTCTTTATAGTTATGCCTATAATATATACATGATATTTTTAGGTGTAAGTTCTGCAGGTATTCCAACTGCAATTAGTAAAATAATAAGTGAATATGATACTTTGGGTTACAAAGAGGCAAAACAAAGATCATATAAAATTGGAGTTAAGATAATTAGTTATATATCTGTTATAGCTTTTCTTGTTATGTTTATAGGGGCAAGAGCAATTGCTTATACGCTTGTAGGTAACTTAAAAGGTGGAAATAGCATTGAAGATGTAACATTTGTTATAAGATGTGTAAGTTTTGCAGTTTTAGTAATTCCGTATTTAAGTGTTACAAAAGGGTTCTTGCAAGGTCATAGAATAATGACTCCATCTAGTGTTAGTGAAGTTCTAGAGCAGGTTGTTAGAATAATAGTTGTACTACTTGGAAGTTATATTGTTTATAAAGTATTTAGTGGTTCATTATCACTTGCAGTAGGTATTGCTGTATCAGGGGCATTCTTCGGTGGTCTTGCATCATATATCTATTTAAAAGTAATAATGAAAAGACATAAAAAAGAACTTGATATAAGGGCATATGAGAAAAAAGATCCTATTAGAGATAAAACTATTATTAAAAAAATTGTCACATATGCTATGCCATTTATTGTTATAAATGTTGCATCGTTCGTGTATAACTATGTAGACATGGTGTTAATTATAAAAGGATGCAGCATGCTTGGTTTTAGCGCTTCCGATACAGAATTTATTCAAAGTGCTATAACAACATGGGCATCTAAGATATGTATGATTATTACTTCTTTTTCCCTAGGCATGGTTATTAGTTTAATACCAAATATAGTAAATAATTATGTAAAAAAAGATTATAAAGGTGTAGAAGATAAAATAAATAATGCATATGAAACTATTCTTACAATAAGTATTCCATGTGCTTGTGGTTTAATAATACTTAGTAAATATGTATGGCAGGTATTCTATGGGCCTAGTACTTATGGACCAATAATACTTAATATATTAGTAATAAGTACTTTATTTAATAATTTATATACATTAACATTTAATGCTGTACAATCATTAAATAAATTTAAAACAGTTTATATAAGTATAATCGCAGGATTTGTAGTTAATATGATACTTGATATACCAATGATGTTACTTTTAGATAAAACTCCACTTCCTTCATACTGGGGAACAAGTGTTGCTACTATAATTGGTTATTCAACAAGTATATTGATTGCAACTCATGAACTAAAAAAATGGCATGGTTTGTCATTTAAAAGAACATTTAAAACCGTTGCAAGGCTTTTAGTTCCAAGTGTTACTATGGTTCTTGTGCTTGTAATATTTAATCATTTTACAAACTTTAGTTATACATCTAATATGTCATCAATCATTGCAATAGTAACAAACATGTTAATTGGAATACCAGTATATTTAAGTATTGCATATAAAATGAACATATTACAAGATGTATTTGGAAAAGAATATTTAAATAGAATAATAAAAAAACTTACCTTTGGTAAAGTAAGTATTATTAAAAATTAAAGCATATACATATTAGAATTAATATCTAAATCCTTGTTTGTAAGAGTTTCACTTTCTAGTTTAGTAACTCTTGAATCAAGTCTGTTAATCTGTCTTTCTATTTTTGCAAGTTTCGTTTCTATTTCATTATTATAACTATTATCTATATTTGGTGCCATTCCCATTACGGGACCGCTATAATATTCACTATTAGACTGAGTAGTCATTGGAACGTTTGGCATCATCATGTTGTTTGGATAATAGTATGAGCTTGCAGAATTTTGAAAAAAAGCGCTTCTTTCTTTTTTCATTATAACCCTCCCTATAACATTATATGAAGCAATTAAAAGTAGGTGATAAAATGCGTATTAGAAATATTAAAAATAAAGAAGAAATCTTAAGTAATTCAAGTTATTATGTAAAAAATCCGGAAAAGAACAAAGGAAAGTGGTCAAAAGTCTTTGATAATAAAAATGAAATACATTTAGAAATTGGAATGGGAAAAGGGGATTTTATTATCGAAATGGCAAAAACATATCCGCATATAAATTTTATAGGGATAGAAAAATATGAAAGCGTTCTTGTTAGAGCAGTACAAAAGTTAGAAAAGGAAAAGCTAAAAAATATAAAACTAATATCATATGATGCAATTAATTTAAATGATATTATTGATAAGGAAATAACAAACATATATTTAAATTTTAGTGATCCTTGGCCAAAGAAAAGACATTTTAAAAGAAGACTAACATATATAGATTATTTAAAAGTATATGATAAATTATTTGTTAAAGATGCAAGTATAATACTTAAAAGTGATAATGATATTTTCTTTGAAAGTTCATTAATAAGTTTAAACAATTATGGTTATATATTTGATGAGATATATTTAGATTTATGGGAAACTGATGTGTTTAGTCCTAAAACAGAGTATGAGATTAAATTTTCTAGTAAAGGATATAAAATTAAATATTTAAAAGCACATAAATTCATGGTATAATTATATTAGTGGGTGAATTTATGAATAAAGCACGAATTAAAATATGTATTTTACTAATTATGATACTTGCTATAACTGGTTGTGTTAATATTCAAAAAACTAACTATGAAATAATCATTAATGAGACTGTTAATAGTAGGGTTCATGTATATAATACATATAGAAATGGATATAAATTATATTTACCACATGGATTATATGTTGATGATTCAAATGAATATAACGAAATTATTAGATCTAGTAAATATAAATACTATTTATATATAGATGTTACTAGCTATTTAAGTAAAAAGAATAATAGTTATTCAATTGATGAAGATAGCTATTATAGTATATTAATCAATAGTGGAGATAAAAAAGGTTATTTGGAAATAAATGAAAAAAATAATAAATATTTAGTTGAAATCGTGTATAATTATGCTAAAATAGAAGTAATGGTAGATAAAAAGGACATTAATGAAGAGGTTACAAATGCTATGGTTGTTCTAACGAGTGTACATTATAATGATAGTGTACTTAAAAATCTAGCGGATGAAACAACATTAAATTATAAAGATGAAAATGTTGATATATTTAAATCTAAGTCTAACGGTGGAAGTGAAAAGAGTAATTTTCTAGAGTATGTTGAAGAATATGATCCAACTGAAGATGAACTTCCAGATTATGATTTGATAAAGTAAAGGGTGTGACTAACTTGGGATTATTTGATAAGTTAAAAGATATTTTATTTGAAGAAGAAACAATTGAAATTCCAGTAATTAAAAAAGAAGATACTAAAAAAGAAGTTGTTTCTAAACCAAAAAGAGAAAAAGTTGTAAAAACACATGAAGTAAAAGAAGATACTGATGAAGTTAAAATAACTAAAATTACTGCTTCAGAAGATACATTTTTCGATATGCCAAAATTAAAAACAAAAGAAGATACACCAAAAGAAGAACCATCTGAAACAAAAAGTACATTTACTTTTCCAGTTTTTGAAGATGATGATTTGGATTTTTCAACCTTAAAAAGAAAAACAGCAGAAAAAGCAAAGGATGATTTACCAAAAAATGTCAATTCCTATAAACCTGAGAGAAAACCTAGTTTATTATTTGATGAATATGAAGACCCAGAGCCAAAAAAACAACCAAATACTAGACATGAAACAAGTAATAAACCGTACAATGCCAGTTCATTTAAATTATCACCAATTATATCTCCAGTATATGGGGTGCTTGATGAAGACTATAAAAAAGAAGATATTGTTTCAAGACATGAAAGAAAAATACTTAGTACAGAAAAGCTTGATTTAGATTCTGTTAGAAAAAAAGCGTATGGGACATTAGAAGATGAAATAGAAGAAACTTTAACTAAGGAAGAAGAAGTTCCAGTTGTTAAAGAAGAAAAGAAAGTTGAGGTTGATGCACTACCGGAGGATGGTCTAAGCGTTAGTGATCTTCTTACTGATGACACAGAAGATTTTGTTGCGGACATCGAAGAAGTTAGTGAAGAAGTAAATGAAGAGATTGATTTAGATGAAATCGAAGAATTAGAAGAACCAAAGGAAGAAGAAAAGAAAAAAGAAGTTAAGAAAGACGATGAACCTTTAGAAGACGATTTATTTGATTTAATCGATTCATTGTATGTTGGAAAGGGTGAAAACTAGAAATGGAATTTTTAAGTGTATATTTGCCAATATGTATTTATATTTTATTAATAATTTTACTAATAGTTGGCATAATATTAGGTGTGAGATTAATTAATACTGCAGATAAATTAAATGATCTACTTGATGATACGAAAGGTAAAGTTGATTCATTAAATGGACTATTTAATGTAATTGATTTTACTACTGACAAAATTGCAAACTTTTCAGATAGTATTATTAATCTAACTAGTAGATTTGCTAGTCACATTGGAAGTAAGAAAAGAAAAAAATATGAAGAGGAAGAGGATGATTATTATGAGTAAAAGATTAGGAAAATTTCTTGCTGGTTTAGGAGTAGGTGTAGGGCTTGGTTTCTTACTTGCACCAGAAAAAGGAGAAGAAACTAGAAAAAAATTAAAAAAACAAGCGCAAAGTGCAATCGAGGATTTAAAAGATATTGATTACAATGAAGTAAAAGATAATTTGTTAGATAAAATTAGTCAACTAGAAGAAGAAGTTAAAGACTTAAATAAAGAGAAAGTAGTAGCACTTGCAAAAGAAAAAGGCGATGTGTTAAAGAAAAAAGCTGATGAGTTATATAAAGAAGCTGTTAAACAAGGTAAGCCATATGCAGAAAAAGCTGCTAAAGAAGCAAAAGATTATGCAGCTACTACACTAAAAAAAGTCGTAGCAAAACTTGAAAAAGACGATAAATAAAAATACATTAGAAATGCATGTTTCTAATGTATTTTTTTAATGCTTTAGAATTCTTGTCATAAATAATTTTTAATTGATTATCAATTTCAACTATTCCCTTAGCGCCAAGCTTTTGAATAGCTTCTTTATCTGCTTTGTCAGGATCTTTAAGTGTAACTTTTAATCTTGACTTAGTAACTTCGCAATCAATTATATTATCTTTTCCACCTAAATGAGTAACAAGCTTATTCATTTCTTCATCAAAGTTTTTACTATTTAGTTTTAAGACTACTAATACTATTACTACAAGAATAGCTGCTATTATTAAATATTCTTCCATATTATCACCAAATTAATTATACTATAAAAATATTAAAAAAGATACCTTTTTATTAATAATCACTATTTTTAAAGTTTTATCATAAATTATAATGAAAGAAAGAAAAAGGTGAATAATATGTCTAATAATAATAATTCAAATAATGGTATCGCAGAAATATTAGAAGTTATATTAGTGCTCCAAAAAAATGCTGGATGCGCAGATAGTGCACTAGACTCATGTGATAAACCTATTCTTGGAGGATGCAATGCAACTTGTGTATGTAACACTAGACCAATAATGCTTTATTTATGTGGTCAAGGAAATACACCTCTTAGTATGCCAACTACTAAAGAAAATATAGTATGTACAGATACTACAACCGAAGGATGTTCTAATGTATTTAGAGTTGAAAAAGTAGATTGTAATGCAGCCACTTTTAGAGTACTTGCTCCAAATCCTGATGAAACAAGTCTTTATCCTTATATAAGTACTAATAGTTTCTTTTCAGTTAATTTAGATTGTTTATGTTGTATTAGATGCTTAAATGATACATGTGTTGAATGCGTATAACGAGTGATACTAAACAAAGATTATTTGCTAGCAAATAATCTTTTTCCATTTATTGGAAGTTTATATAATGCTTTATTGTTTAAAATAATATTGGTGAATACTATGAGAAAGTTATTTTTTAATATATTAATGATGACTGTAATAGGTTCTTTATCGGTTAGAAGTTTAAACAATGTTAAAGAAGAATATTTAAATAATATAAATCATTTAAATCTTGAAGAAAAAATAATTAAAGATAATAGTGAATATGATATTAAGAAGATATGTTCATATGAATTTTGTGATTTTTTTGATGGAGATTCTATTAAAGGAAGAATAGAAAAATTTACCAAAAGATATTTAAATACTATAAATGATGAAGAAATAAAAAATACCCTTAAAGTTAAGGGTATTAAAATTACTAAAATAATATATAAAAATTAACCTTCTCTAGAACCAAAAGCAAAAGAAGAAACAAGTTTTAAAATTACAATTGCAATTCCAATATCAATTAAGTATTCTAGTAAGTCTCCAGCTTGATCTGGTAATATACTATGAATAAATGATGAATATCTAGAATATAAGTCTACTAATGCTGCCCAAAATTTTTGGAAAAAATTAAGGTTTTCCTCTTCCTTTACGTCTAGTATTGTTATAAGTTTCAACATATTTTATCACATCCTAAATATGATTATACACTATTTTATTAAAAAATAATAGTTAATTATTGCTTTTTTTGTAAATACTTGATATAATCTAAATGCTTACGGCGGAATTGGTGAAGTGGTTAACACGGCGGATTGTGGCTCCGTTATGCAAGGGTTCGACTCCCTTATTTCGCCCCATTGTGATATTAAACGGACTATTATAGTTCGTTTTTTTATGTTATACTATTAATATAGAAACGAAGGTAATTATGAAAAAACTATTTGGAGAATTAAATTTAACTTGGAAAAAAACAATTATATCAGCATTAGTTATAGGAATAGTTTTAGGATTAATAGCACAAATACCATTATTAAATGATACTTCTTTTACTAATTCGCTTGTAAGTTTTGAGTTATGGGTATTATTTGGCATTCTTATAATTATGAATAGCAAATCTTCAAAGGAATCAGCTTTAAAATGTTTTGTGTTTTTCTTAATAAGCCAGCCATTAATATATTTAACACAAGATGTAATAGAGCATAGTAAGTTATTTTTAACATATTATAGATTTTGGATAGGATGGACTATTGCTTGCTTGCCAATGGGATTTGTTGGTTACTATATGAAAAAAGACAAATGGTGGGGATTATTAATTTTACTTCCTATACTTGTTTTACTAGGATTTGAATATTACAGATATTTATCTATGACCATGTTTTCTTTTCCTAGACATGTTTTAACCGTTCTTTTTTGCATAGCTACATTAATTATTTATCCGCTATATATATTTAATAATAAAAAAATAAAAATTGCAGGAGTAATTATAAGTATGCTTATTATTCTATCGATGACGGGACTTAGCCTTGCTAAACCAGAAGTATACGCTACTGATATATTAATAAGTGGAGGAAAATATAGATTTGATGATACATATAAAGCATATTTAGAAGACAATAAGTATGGTGATTTATCTTTACAATATGAAGATAATCTCGATACTTGGATAGTACATGCAGAATTTAAAAAAGCAGGGAATACTAAAGTTATATTAGAATCACCAGATGGCAAGAAAACAAGGTTTAATATTTCTATAAAAAGAAATACATATGATATAAAGGAGATAAAATAAAACGTCAAGAATGATATCCTGACGTTTTATTTTACTTTAATAGCTAGATTGTAGTTTTGTTTTTTACCGTTAATATACATTGGGAATTCCTTATTTTGTAGTGTATTAGTCTTTTGAAAATATAAATCTATATTTTCATATTCCCTTATAACAATAGGTGTAATTTTAATAGTATATATTCTTCCTTTATATAATTTAACTTTATTAAACTTAACATAATTTGATTCTCTTTCAGAATAATTAGCCACTCCAAGGGTTTTACTAGCTATAACCTTGTTTCCATCTAAAATTTGTATTTTAAATGCATTTCTTAATTCTCTATATGAAGTGCCATATTTATTTGTTTTTATGTTAAAGTAAATAACATCTAGCTCTTCAGTTTCCAATACTTTAAAGTCTTGTGAAATTGATTTTACATCATATAAATCTTCGTTCATATAAGACACAGGAACATCTTGATAATTATATATGGTATATCCATTTTTTACAACATTGGTATATACTAATAATAATAGTATAAAGCTCGTAATTAATATTTGTAATAATTCTAAATTATAAGATTTATATGATATGTTTGTATCCTTGCTGTTTGGCTTGTTAATTACAAATATAGAAATGATTGAAGATATAAATATAGTATAAAGTAAAGTGCTATATTTAGTTAAGTTGTTTATATTAAAGAAATTATATATATTTTGATATTCAAATATATCTCTATCATAGAAATTAATATACTTTGCTAAAAACAGTTTTGAAGTTAAATCACTTGTTGAATAAACCCAATGGTTCATAAGTATATATATTCCAAATGAAGAAGTTCCAATTATAAATAACAATAAACTAATAGGGTAATTCTTTTTATTAATTGAAGTTATTAGTAAAATAAATGGTACAATTAATATTATCCAATATGATCTAATATGTGTAAATGATAAAAACAATGAAATTGAAACAGATGCTATATACGTGTATTTTAAATTTTTATTCTCATCTTTTTCAAAATTATGAATATATGCATATACACATAAAATACCAAATAATAGTAAGAATATATTTAAAGAATATCCAGCAATAGATATATTTGAATTAAGTATAAGATCCATCGCTGATGAATTCTGTGATCCCATTGCAATTTTATAATAAGCATTATGAATAAATGGTATTTCAAGTAATATATTAAATGAAAGAGTAAGTAAAGTCTTTAAAATAATTTTTATAATATTTTTTTCTTTTAAAAGTAAAAGAGGAATAAAAATAAATATTGCAAAAGATTTTAATGGCATTGCTACAACAAACGATAGGTAAAATAATATTTTATTGTTTTTTAAATAGCCATATAATCCAAGTAAAATAAATAGTAATGATATAGAATCATATTGACATGCGACCATAGAAGGAATAATAGTGCATGCACTTGATAAAAATAATATTTGGCTTGTAATACCTACATTTTTATTGTTAGTTAAATAAATTGATATTTTTTTCAATATATGACTCGAAAGTAATGTAGTAGTGAGTATTAATAATTTACAGTAACTAAGGGCATAAAAAGAATTCATATAATCAAAAGGATATAACTTGTTAATTAAAATGATTGGTAAATTCCAAAGCATAAATATAAAGTATAAAAACACATTATAATTTGCAGTATATACAGTATTAAAGTGAGCGTGTTCGGCAGCATACTGATAATAAGAAAATAAATTTCCTTTTTCTATTACTTCAAAAAGCATAACACTATTATCAAGAGTATCTGAAAAATCTGTATAATAAAATATGATTAATGATGATAGTAATAGTAAAGTTACCAAAATATAATTTAAACTTTGTAATATTTTTTCCTTCTTCATAAAAATCACGGTTTTTAGTATAGCATTTAAGATTATTAAATTCAACTAATAGTTGAGTGATTTCAACTGATAATATATTTATTTACTATATATACTATTATATAATTATAGTGGAAGTGATTATTATGATATATTTAGACTATGCAGCGAATACTCCAGTAGATAAAAAAGTTCTTGATAAATATAATAAAGTAACTTTAAAACTTTTTGGAAATCCAAATAGTACTCATAATGCTGGTAAAGTTGCTAAAAAGGAAATTGATAAAGCAAGCGAGGAAATAGCGGGTTACTTTAATGCTTCAAAAGAAAGTGTTATATATACAAGTGGTTCAAGTGAATCAAATAATATGATAATAAAAGGAATTGCTGATAGATACGCTGATAAAGGGAAGCATATTATTATATCTTCAGTAGAACATTCAAGTATAATTGCACCTTGTAATTATTTAGCATCTAAAGGATATGATATAACTTTAATTCCACTTAAAAATGATGGTAAAGTAGATTTAGATGTATTAAAAAAATCTATTAGGAAAGATACTATTTTAATAAGTATATGTGCTGTTGATTCAGAGCTTGGGACAATCCAGCCTATAGAAGAGATTGCAAAAATTGCAAAAGAAAAAGAAGTTATATTTCATACGGATGCAACGCAGGCGATAGGTAAAGTAAATATAGATTATAGCAATGTAGACTTTATTACCTTTGCACCACATAAATTCTTTGGTTTAAATGGAATGGGCGTATTAATAAACAGAAACGATATAAAATTCACACCCCTTATTCATGGAGGTAAATCGACTACTGTTTTTAGAAGTGGAACTCCAGTGCCTGCAAATTCTGCTAGTATTAGTTTGGCATTAAAGCTAGTGTTAAAAGATTTTGATAAAAATAATAAACATTTAAAAGAATTAAATAAATACTTAATTGATAATTTAAAAAAGCTTGATTACATACATATTAATTCACCTAAAGATAGCATTCCAAGTACTGTTAATTTTAGTTTAACTTGTATTAATAGTGATATAGTTGTTAAAAAACTTATCAAAAAAGATATATGTGTATCAAAGCAGTCAGCATGTTCATTTGGATCAGCGCCTAGTAAATCAGTCCTTGCAATAACAAATGATGAAAATTTAGCTAGAAACTCTATTAGGGTTAGTATGTCTAAATTAACAACTAAAAAAGAACTTGATACATTTATAAAAGAATTAAAAAGTATTTGTGAGGAGTTAAAATGAAAGTAATTAAAATAAATGCCATGTGGTGTCCAGGATGTTTAATATCTAAAAGCACTTGGAAAGAAATTGAGAATAGTTATCCAAACAATGAATATATAGACTATGATTATGATCTTGATGAAGATAAAATAGAACCATATAACATTGGTGAAATTCTTCCTGTAGTAATTATTTTTGATAAAGATAAAGAAGTTAAAAGAATAATAGGAGAGAAATCAAAAAAAGAATTACTTAAAGAAATAGGTGATATTTTATGAAAAGATTAATTAAACTATTTTTATTATTAGTTCTTCTTATTCCTAGTATAACCTTTGCTTTGTCAGATGATTATAAAGATGTAGTAAGTAAATATTATGATAATGTTAAAGTGGAAAAAGACAAAGTAAATGTATATTTATTTTATAGTAAAACTTGCCCTCATTGCAGGGAAGAAAGAGAATATTTTAAAGAGCTTGATAAAAAGTACGATGAAATAAATATTTATGAATTTGAAGTAATAGATAATAAAACTAACTATAACAATATGAAAAAACTAAAAAACTATTTTAATGAATCAAGCACTGGAGTACCATTTACAGTTATAGGTAATAAGTATGTGCTTGGTTTTACAAACGAATATAGCACTAGAATAGAAAGTATAATCGATGAATATCTAGAAGATGGCAAAGAAGAATATTCGCTGCCTGTGCTAGGTAAAATAGACGCTAAAACAACAAGTATCAGTTTAATAGCTGTTGTGCTTGGTTTTATAGATGGTTTTAATCCTTGTGCAATGTGGATATTACTTCTTCTTATAAATATGTGTATTTCTATAAAATCAAGAAAGAAAATGCTTTTAGTTGGTCTTACCTTTATTTTTACAAGTGGTGTTGTATACTTTTTATCAATGCTAGGACTAGGACTTATACTTGATTTAACAGCAGTTTCAATCATTAGAAACTTAATTGCACTTATTGCAATAGGGCTTGGAATATATAATTTATATGTTTATATAAAAACAAGAAATGATGATGGATGCCATGTAGTTGATAAGAAAAAAAGAAAAAGTATTATTAGTAAGTTAAATAATATACTTAGTAAAAATAGTGTGCCATTAATAATACTTGGTACTATACTTCTTGCATTTTCGGTTAATCTTGTCGAACTGGCATGTTCACTTGGATTTCCAACAATCTTTTTAGAAATACTATCGATAAATGGTATAACTGGTCTATCTAAAATAGTTTATTTACTTTTATATATAGTCTTTTATTTGATAGATGATTTAGTAGTATTTTTAATCGCAGTATTTGCATTTAAAGTAAAAGGTATAAGTACTAAATATAATAAGTTTGTAAATCTAATTGGTGGAATACTTATGATTATAATGGGAGTACTTTTAATATTAAAACCAGAATGGATTATGTTAAACTTTTAAAGCTTGCATATTCCTTTTTTTTTGTATATAATAAACAGCAATATTTATGTTGGAGGGATATATATGGAAAACAAAAGAGTAGTGATTAGTAATTACCATGAATTATATGATTATTTTAAAAAATATGACTCTCCAAAATGGTACGATTGGAAAATAGAAGGCGATAAAGTAAAGATATTGTTAAAAGACAAATCGTTTATTTATTTAACTCCTAACGAATATATAACTCAAGCAAGATCTTTTAATAGAATATTTGTAATTTTTTGTCGAGGTAAAGATATATTTCAAGAAGGCGTTGATACAGAAACCCATAGAGCAAAAACAATATATATTCTCTTTATTACATTGATGGTTTTCTCTATTATGAATACTAATTACGATTCCACAACTTTATCAATTTTAGGTATGATAGTTTCTTACGTTAGAACGCTTAGTTTAGATAAAATAGAAAAGCTATATAGAAGTTTATACGAGGATATAAGGGTAGGTAATTATTATGAATCAACTGAAGAAGCAAGAATTTTACAATATCGTTTAGATTTAATTAGTGATTTAAAACAAATAAAAGAGCAAAAGCAGAAGGGAATAAAGAAATGAGAAAAGGAAAAGTTGAAAATTATATTAAAAAATATTATAAGGATTATTATTTATT
The DNA here is from genome assembly GCA_902795215.1 of uncultured Erysipelotrichaceae bacterium. GTDB lineage: Bacteria > Bacillota_I > Bacilli_A > RF39 > UBA660 > RUG11867. The sequence continues at coordinate 16,597 of CADBKG010000005.1, forward strand.
TACTCAAAGATGTTATAGACGTATATTTTTTGATACTTATAGTAAAGAAGATTTAGAAAAATATTTTAATCAAATAATTAAAAATTCAAAAATAATTCTTGATGAATTTAAATTAATAAAACAAATAGAAAGGGAAAATAGTATTTATACCACCATAATGCCAGGTTTTGCGTTAGATTCTGTTAAGCTTTCTAATCTTTACCAACTTGATAATATTAAACCATCTAGGTATATCGAATTATATCATTTATATTGTTTATTAAGCTGTATTGAAATATTCAATGATATAGAACAATTTGATTTTAAAGAGCAATATTATTTAACTAAAGCAGATTATCAAAGCGAAATTGCTGAATGGAAAAAAGAATTTTCGAGCTTTAAAGAGTATTTTAATAGAGTAGATTTAATTGGAAGGGAATATACATTAAACAAATTTATTAGTCATTATTCTAATATGCAGATAAATTTCTATCACATTAAATCAAGAATATTAGATGATATGAATATAACTGATATAGCATATGAGGATGAAGAATTACAAGATATATATAAATATATGCTTTATTATTTATTGCCAACATATTTACAAAATGATGAATATAAAAATGAGTGTAATAAGATATCTTGTATAATGCTTAAAGAATTAGATCCTTTTGTCGATGATGATATTATAGATAAAATAAGGATAGCTGCAAAAGATTTTGTTGACCAAAAAAAAGCTAAAGAAAAGAGCAAGAAATAATGACGGATAGAGAGTTTAAGAAATCTATAATTCTTTATTATAAAGATTATAATGAAGCGATAATGAGTATCCAAAATCAAATAAAACTATTTCATTCTCATTATAATCCTGATGAAAAAATATACTTAGATAATCCTATGTTATATTTATGTAAAACAATAGAGTACGCTGAAAACATACTTTCTAGATTTACATATATAAATAACATAGGAAGATTATCAAACATAAATATAAATGAAATATACGAAAGAATATTTAAAACAAATAAATTAGCAATCAACTTTAAAGAATTATATGATAATAAAAAAATAATACCTTATAAATACATAGAAATGTATTATATTTATAGATTATTATATATTATTAAGCATTGCTTTAATATAGAAGATAAAGAAATAAAACTATGGTTTAATAAAGTATTTAATGATTATGAAAGCGCTTTATCAAATTGGATAGAAAAGTATTTCTCATATAAAGTAGAATTTAACATAAGAGAAGAAATAATTACTAAATATATAATGGAAAACTACTGCATTCCAAATACACTTGAAGCATCAACAACGTATATAGAAGCAAGTAAAGAAATAAAACATAATATAAATACCAAAAAACCAGAAGATTCGTACTCTGATGAAACTAGAAATGTATATAAATATATGCATTATTACTTATTACCAAGAATTATTAAGGATGATTCACTTAAAAAGTATTATACTTGTTATTCATATGCTATGCTTGAGGTTCTTGATACGATTGTAGATGAAGAAACTAAAGAAAAAATAAACTATATTTGTGATCAATATCTAGTAAACAAAGATAAAATGAAAAGAATTAGATAGGAGAATAATTATGGCAATTATTGATATTAGAAAAAAAATGTATAAAAAGATTTTAACTGCTTGTTATTACGATATGTTTGAAAAAGTATTAAAAACAATTAAAAATTTTAATGAAAAAAAATTAATAGAATTGCAAGCTTATGGTCAAGGCTTCCTTGATAATTGTAATACTAGAGATAATATTTATAAAAAAGGTTTTGATTTGTATATGGAAAGAGAAATAATGTCAAATCTTATTAACGATAAAGAATTTGTAGAAAAATATAATTTAAGTGATATACATAATGTATGTGGTCCAATAAATTGCAAATATGCTGAATTAAAATATATCCAGTTTTTGATTTTTAAATTATTGTATCAAAATAAGTTTGATAAAGATACTGACTTTGAACTTAGAAAACTTGCAGATCAATATGATGCATATATATTAAGAGAATTAGGTAGAATCAGAAACGGAATGTATTCTCCTACACTTGCTAAAACAAATGCATTTCTATTTGAGAAAGTATTTGGAAATATATTAAATGAAAATCAAAATTTAAATATTAAATATAAGACTCTTTTAAATGAGATTGACTTTTCTAATTTTGAAGAAGATTACTATAATAGCAAAAGAATAGAAAGATTTGTTTATGATTTAGTAGAATTTTATTCTATAGATGATTTCTTAAATGAAATTTATGACATTATAGGAGAACCAAACGATACTAAGTCATTTCATATTTAGCCTTGAATAAAGGCTTTATTTTTTGTATAATACCAAATAGTGAAGGGGTGGGATTATGGTTCCAATAGATGAACAAAAATATTTTGATAACGTAATTAAAAAGACTAAAGAAATTATAAACGAAAATGAAAATTATATAGAAAAAGAAAAAAAGAGAATTGAAAAAAATAAAAGAGAAATAAAAGAACGTGAACAAGAATATACAGGCGCCGAGCTATATAACAGCATGGATGAAGAAGATTTAAATGTTCTTTTACTTAATAAAATTATTAGAAAAAATATAAGTTTATATCATAGTCTTGAAACACCATACTTTGCAAGAATTGATTTTAAAGATAGCGAAAAAGAAAAAGTTAAAGCTTATATTGGAACAACAAGCATAGAAAGAGATGGAAATATATTAGTCTATGATTGGCGTGCTCCTATATCTAATCTTTACTATAATTATGGTATAGGTAAAGCAGTTATTGAAACTCCAAAATCAAATGAAGAAGTAGAGATAACTTTAAAAAGACAATATCAAATAAAAATGGGAAAACTTTTAAATATAATAGATACTGATGCTGCAATAGATGATGAATTGCTTCAAGATGTACTTGTTAAAAGCCCAACTAAAAAGATGCAAAACATTGTTTCCACTATTCAAAAAGAACAAAATAATATAATAAGATACAAAGGTAAAGATAATCTAATTATAGAAGGTATTGCAGGTTCTGGTAAAACTGCTATTATTCTTCATAGAGTGGCATATCTTTTATATAATGAAAATGATTTAACTTCTAAAAATGTTATAATTGTAAGTCCTAATGAAGTATTTAGTGAATATATATCTGGAGTACTTCCAGAGCTTGGTGAAGAAAATATTAAATCTATCTCACTTGATATGATACTTAAAAACTTAGTTAAGGTTCCAGTAGAGTCGCAGGGAGATTATTTAAATAGACAATATACAAATAATTATAAAGCTAAAAAATTAGACATTAAAAATTATGATAAGTATTTAAAAGAATATAAAGATAATTTGCATTTTGAAAAAAGCATGGGACTAAATAATGTTAAGATTACAAAAGAAGAGTTAAATGAGTTAATCAAGAAAAAGAAAAATAGACTCAATATATCCTCACTTATTGATTACATTACAAGTTATGTTTTAAATAAATTTGGTATTGATGAAGACAAAAACTTTGATAATATGCAAAAGATTATTAAAAAACAACTTAACGTTAAGGATGATGCATTAAAAATATATATTGATTATTTGGGCAGAGAGATAGATCATATTTCATATGAAGAAGTAGCATATGTTCTATGTCTTTATTATGAAATAAATGGCTATCCAGATTATAGTTATATAAAACACTTAATAATCGATGAAGCGCAAGATTATGATGTATTTGAAATAAAACTTTTAAAGAAGATTTTTAATAGTGCAATATTTACAATTGTTGGAGATATTAATCAAAGATTAAATAAGAATGTTAATAATACTCTTGAAAGTTTGACTTTAGCTTTAGATAATTCAAGATATATAAAACTTAATAAAACATATCGTTCTTCAAGAGAAATAACTGAATATGCATGTAATATTATTGGTAATAAAGAAATAAAATCAATTAGAGATTATAATGGAATAAATGTTTTAATAAAGAACGAAGAAAACTTAAAAGAAGATTTAATTAACGATATAAGTAAGTTTAAATCTAATAATTATGAAAGTATTGCAATTATTACTAAAACTAAGGAAGAAGCGGATATGATAAATGATCTTAATATTGATAAGATGATAAAAGCTTTGCCATTTTATCTAGCTAAGGGTTTAGAATTTGAAGGAGTTATTATTTATACAAGTAAAGATGATAATCTAAAAAATGACAAAAACCTTCATTATGTTATGGCAACAAGGGCAAGAGAGGCACTGGTTATATATAACCAAAAAATCTAATATCATTTGTCGAACTTATATCTAAAGAAACGTTTATTTGTTATAATCTTTTTGGTGATAATATGGATATAATTTACAAAAAAGATACTTTATATGTTTATTTAGATGATGAAATAAGTGAAGATATGATTTACACAGTTGAAGATAAAATTAATACTATAATGGGAACATATAAAATTAGTAATTTAGTAATTAAACCAGGGAATATAGATACTAAATTATTTGAACCATTTAGAAAAAGATATAATCAAAATCATAAAACTAATATGATTATAAAATAAAGGAAAATCCTTTATTTTATTTTTACTATGTGTGTGATATAATTTAAAAAGGAGTGGTAAATATGTATATATTTTTGCCTGATAAATATTTAAAAAGTGTATATCAAATAGACTATCAAGCATTAAAAGATGCAGGAATAAAAATGATTCTTTTTGACCTTGATAATACTATTGTACCTATAAATGCTAAATTACCTTCAAAGAAATTAAAAGATTTATTTGAAGATATAAAATCAATTGGTTTAAAGCCTGTTATAATGAGTAACAGTGGCAAAAAAAGAGTAGAGCCTTTTAAAGATGAATTATATGTAGATGCGGCATGTTCTAGTTTAAAACCTCTTTCATATAAATACAAAAAAATTATGAATATGTATAATCTAAAAGCAAGTGAACTAGCCGCTGTTGGAGATCAATTACTAACAGATGTTTTTGGAGCCAACAAACTTGGAATAACTACAATACTTGTAAATCCTATTAGTACATCTGATTTTAAAATAACTTCTATTAATAGATTTTTCGAAAGAATAATTTTAAGACATTTTGCAAAAAGAGATGTTTTTAAAAAAGGAGAATATTATGAGTAGGATATGTTATGGTTGTGGTTCTAAACTCCAATATGCTGATAAAGAAAAAAATGGATATGTTAGAAAAGAAAAAATAAATGATGCGAAGTATTGTGAAAGATGTTTTAAAATGATTCACTATGGTGAGAATATTAAAAATAAGGAACCAAAAACTATAGATGAAATAATTAAAACCTTAAATAAAAATGCAAAATTTGTCGTATTTATGTCTTCTTTTATAGATATTTCTTATGATATAGTTAATATATATAAAAAGATAAAAGTTCCAAAAATACTTGTTATTTCAAAAAGTGATATTATACCTAAAAATATATCTTTCGAAGAAATCAAAAAATATATAAGAGTTAATTATGGTATTAAGGAAGATATAGTATTTACAAGTTATAATAGTAGTTTAAATTCATTTATTAAAAAGATAAGTGAATATGATGAAATATATTTTGTTGGTATGACTAGTTCTGGTAAGAGTACGCTTATTAATAAAATAAATGAAAAACTAGGAAGCAAAAATGTAAAACTAACAACTAGTTATAAAGAGAATACTACTGAAGATTTTGTAAGACTTAAAATTGGTAATATGACTATTATAGATTCACCAGGATTTTTAATAGAGAATTTTGAAGTAGGTAAAAATGAAAACATCTTTGAAGAAATAAAACCGATTACATACCAAAATAAACTTCCTTGTACTTTTAAAATAGGTAATTTATTTAAGATAAGAATAGATGGTAAATCAAGTGTGGTGTTTTATTTTAGTAAGAATATTAATTTAGAAAGGTTATATAATAATAAAGTTATTGGTACAACATTTAGAGTTGGAAAAGATAGTGATATTATAATAACAGGCCTTGGTTTTATTAAAACAACTGAGGATATAACTATTACTGTACCAAGTGATATTGTTAAGTATATTAATATAAGACCAAGTATAACAGGTGGAAAGAATCTTAAATAGATTCTTTTTTTATAAGTACTAGAAAAACTTGTTAATATAAGATACAATATAAATGACTGAGAGTGATGTTAAATGAGTAAAATTAAAGTAATGAGTCCTGTGCTAGCCAATAAAATAGCTGCTGGAGAAGTAATTGAAAAGATTTTTAATGTAGTTAAAGAGCTGGTAGAAAATTCTATTGATGCTAAAGCAGAAAATATTAAAATAGAACTTAAAGATGCTGGTAAATCGATGATAAAAGTAGTTGATGATGGAATAGGTATGGATAAAAAAGATGCAAAGAATGCTTTTTTAAGACATGCCACCAGTAAGATTTTTAAAGATGATGATTTGTTTTTTATAAACACTCTTGGTTTTAGAGGTGAAGCTCTTGCATCAATCGCCGCAGTTTCAGAAGTTAATCTTGAAACTAGTGATGGTAAAGAGTCATCTAATATAATTATAAAGGGCGGAGAAGTTATCAAAGAAGAATCAGGTAATCTTAGAAAAGGTACATCAATTACAGTTACAAACCTTTTTTATAATACTCCTGCAAGATTAAAGTATTTAAAAAGTGAACCTTATGAACTAGCGCTTACAACAGCTTTTGTAGAAAAACTAGCGCTTTCATACCCTGATATAAGTTTTATGCTTTTTAATAATGATGAAAAAATAATCCATACAACAAAAAGTGGTAATTTATTAAAAACAATACACGAATTATATGGACCATTGGTAAGTTCTAATATGCTTGAAATAAAAGGATCTAATGATGATTATGATATTTATGGGTATGTTAGTAATATAAATATACTTAGAAAAACAAAAAACAAAATGATTACTATAATAAATGGTAGAAGTATATGGAATAATGATATTAATAAAATGATAGAAGAAGCTTATCATACATATAAACCTGAAGAACTTCATCCTATATGTATAATCAAGATAGAAACTGACCCTACGCTTATAGATGTAAATATTCATCCAACTAAACAAGATATTAGATTATCTAAAAAAGAAGAATTAAAAACACTTCTTATCGATACTATAAAAGAAGCATTATATAATAACAATTTAGTTCCTGAAATAAAAGAAACAAATGATAATTCAATAGAAGAGATGCTTCCAAAAACACTATTTTTAGAAGATGATAATGAAACTAAACTAGAAGTTAGTATGCCAAAATATGATAATATTTATACAACAAAAGATTTTGATGGTAATCAAGAAGAATTTGATTTTAAAAGTATTGTAGATGATAAAAATGATAAACTTAAAAAATTAGAATTATATCCTGTTGGTATAGCTTTTGGAACATATATTATCGCTCAAAATAAAGAAGGAATATACTTAATAGATCAACATGCTGCGCAGGAAAGAATTAATTACGAGAAAGTGTTAAATGAAATAACAAGTGATAAGAGTACCACCCTTCTAGTTCCATTTACGATTGAATTATCTAAAAGTGATTTTATAATAATCAAGAGGAATATAGATAAACTAACTAATATGGGATTTGTATTGGAGGAATTTGGAATTAATACTTATAAAGTATCCGCACATCCTATATGGCTTAAAGATAAAATTAATGAGGAAGTTGTTAAAGATATATTTGATACTCTTATAAGTGAAGAAGGGCATTTTGATATAAAAAGATTTAACGATAATATAGCGGCGACTGTTGCATGTAAAAAAAGTATTAAGGGTAATTCTAGAATAACTCTTGATGAAGCATCATTTTTACTATCCCAGCTGGTACTATGTGATAATCCTTACAACTGCCCGCATGGTAGACCAACTATTATAAAATTTACTATTTATGAACTTGAAAAAATGTTTAAGAGAGCGATGTGATAAAATGAAAATAACTCCTAAAGATATTGATATGGGTAATTATACATTAAAATATTATAAATGTAATAGATTTACTTCTAATCAAATTAATTTTGTATTTGAAACAAAACTCACTAAACATAAAATATATGATTTAGATATGCTGGCAGATTATTTAATGTCTACAAATAAAGAATATAAAACTTTAAAAGAAATACAAGACAAAGGTATGGATTTATACTCAACTTCATTATTAATAGATAATTATAGAATAGGGAATAAACTAATAACCCACATGACAATTTCATTAATGGATAAGGATTTGGTTAAAGATGATTATTATGAGGAAGCATTTAAGTATTTAAAAACATTGCTATTTAATCCTAATTTTACAAATGGTAAATACGATGAAACGATAATGAACAGAAGAAAAGAAGCTTTTAAAGAAGATCTAAAAAATAGGTTATTATCACCAACTAATAAGTCATATAATAGTCTTATAAAACATGCTTTCAAGAATACTTATATATCAAAAGACTTAATTACTACCAGTAAAGAAGTAGACAAAGTTTTAGATGCAAGTGCAAATAGAGTTATAAAGACATATGATGAGTTAATTAATAAATCATTTGTAGGTGGATATATATTTGGTAATTTTGAAGAAAAATATATAAAAAAGATTAAAGAATATTTTAAGTTTAACTATGTTAAACCATTTGATAGAAATTATTCAGAAGAAATATCTTTTGATAATATTGCTGATAAAGATGTGTATGACAAAGATTTAAATGAATCTGTTTTAACTATGATATATGATATTAAAAACTATAGTAAAAAAGAAATAAACTTATATAAAGCCATTATGTATTTTATTAATTTTGACTCTGGTAGAATGCTTCATAAAACTTTAAGAGATAAACTTAATATAGTATATTCATCAAATGCTAGTTTAAACCTTCACAGTGGATTTATTGTATTCGAAGCATTTATAGATTATAAAAATAAAGACAAATGCATTAAAGGAATTGAATCTGTATTAGAGGATTTAAAAGATAAAAGGGTAGTAAAAAAAGAACTTGCAATGCTTAGAAAGACTCTTAAAGAAAAAAGATTACTAAATGAAGAATTAAAACCGTTTTACACACATTCTGTTTCTATAGACTACTTTAAGAATAATACAAGTTTTGATAAGTTTTATGAAGATACTTTAAAATTTAAAGAAGAAGATATAATAAAAGCTATAAATAAATTAGAGAGGAAGGTGACATATCTTTATGCAGGGACTAAACAAGATAGTAAAGAAGACACTTTCTAATGGGATAAAGGTATATTTTTATAAAGACTCATCTTTAAAAAGAATATTTATGACATATAATATTAATTATGGCTCTCTTGGATATTTTAATAATATTAAATTAAATGGCAAAAAAATTACTCTTCCTTTTGGTATGGCACACTTTTTAGAACATACATTAATAGAACATTCATATAAAGGTAACATGTTACATAACTTTTTAAATAAGAATTATGATTTTAATGGCATGACTAAAATGGAAACCACTACTTATATATTCATTGGTAAAAAAAGATATAAAGAGTCAATAAAAGAACTAATTACAATGGTTGATAATCCAGTATTTACTAGTGATGATATAGAGCATGTTAAAAATGCAGTATGTGAAGAGTTAAAACAATCAAATGATAATAGATACTCTAAAGCTTTTAATCTAAATAAAAGAAATCTTTATTCAAGCTTCGAAGCAATAGATAAATCACTAAGTACAATTGGAACAGTAGAAGAAACTATGAAATTTAATTATGATATAGTTAAAACTGCTTATGATGCTTATTATAGAGATGATAATAAATTTATAGTTCTCGGGGGTAACTTTAATATCGATGAAATGACCAACTATTTAGAAGAAATATATAAAGGCATTAAACCACATAAAGTAAAGTTTGAAATAATTGATGATAAAAAATTTGAATTAAGGAAAAAAGAAGATGTTTTATATGATAATATTAATACTGAATTTAATATTATTACCTTTAAAGAAAGATATAATAAAGCGGATGTGCTTAAAACAGATATAATAATCCATCTATTTAATAATACTATACTTAATACGGATTATATAGATAAATTAAATGATGATAAAATAATATCTGGAGGGATTGGAAGATCAGCTGACTTCTTTAATGGGGTAGTAGAAATGTCATATTATGCAGATGTATATGATTCAGAGAAATTTTATAATGAAATTATTAATAGATTAAGAAATGGTATAGATTATATAGATGAGAAAGATTTTAACTTGATTAAGAAACAAATGCTTGTTAACGAAATCAAAATGTATGACTATAAATATGAAAAGTTACACTCATATACCGATTCTCTAGCTTTTACAGAAGAAATTGATACTAGTGATGTAATAAGAAATATAACCATTGAAGATATAAAAGAAGAAATATCTAAAAGAAAGTTTGATATATATTCAAAAACAAATTTGAAAATAAAAAAAGAGAATTAGATTTTAAAAGTTTCTAATTCTTTTTTTTCTGTATCATATGTTTTTAATAAATCTTCATCTATTTCTATTATTCTAACTATCTCATCAAAACTTGTTTCGCCAGTTAGAACTTTTTTAAGAGCATCTTCAAGCATTGTTGAATTTTGAGTATGTTCATTAAACACTTTTTTCCTAAGCTCTTCTTTAGGTAATTCATTTATTAGTGCGTCTTTAGCGATTTGATCTAAGTATAAAACTTCATGAATTGGTAATCTACCACTATAACCACCATTACATTTATCACAACCAACACTTTCAAATATTTCATTAATATCTAATTTAAGAACTCTTTTAAAAACTTCTTTTTCAAATGGGGTAGTATTTCTTTTTCTTTTACAATGATTACATAGTTTTCTTGATAGTCTTTGAGAAATAATTCCATTTATTGCAGAACTAAGTAAATATCTTTCAACACCCATATCTAAAAGCCTTTCGATGGTATTAAGTGAATCATTAGTATGAAGAGTAGATAATACAAGATGTCCTGTTATTGCAGAACGTATAGATATTTTAGCAGTTTCTGTATCTCTTATTTCACCAATCATTATTACATCAGGATCTTGTCTTAAAATACTTCTTAATGCATTTTGAAAAGTCATCCCGATATCGTGATTAACAGATACTTGGTTAATTCCATCTATATTCATTTCTATTGGATCTTCAACTGTTACAATATTTCTATTTTCGGTATTTAGCTTTTGTAGCATTGCATATACTGTTGTAGATTTACCAGAGCCTGTTGCACCTGTCACAAGAATAATACCATTTGGCATATTAAGCATTTTATTAACTAAATCAAGATTGTTTTTTGTAAAGCCAAGGGTTTCAATTCCACCTTTGCTCATTGAGTAATCAAGTATTCTTATAACTAGTTTTTCTCCTAAATTAGTAGGTAAACATGATACTCTTAAGTCTACATCTAGGTCATTAGTTAAATTTTTAATTGCACCATCTTGAGGAAGTCTGGATTCAGTAATGTTCATATTAGAAATTATTTTAATTCTAGTAATTAGATTTTTTTTCATTTCAAGAGGCACAGTTGCATAATCATGTAAGTCTCCATCTATTCTAATTCTAACTTTAATTCCTTCTTCAAAAGGATCAAAGTGTATATCAGAGGCACCTTTTTTGATAGCATCTAATATCATATTATTTACAATATCTACAATAGGTGTACCTTCATAATCAAATTCTTTTAAGTAATCACTAGAACTAGGTGTATTAATAGGAGTAGGGTTTTGATTAGCACTTTTTTGGTTTAGTACTTCGTTAATACCAACATTTTCCATTTAATCACACCTTTCATTCTTTTATCTTATATTTATTATATAATAATAAATAAAATGGTGCAAGGAAATTATTTAGATATCTTTACTATTTTTTTTCACTGTGATAAAATTATCATTATGGAGGTAGTACATATGTATTTATATGTTTTACTAGCACTTGCAATTATTCCAGTAATTTTAATTGGGAAATATATTTATAATAAAGATCAAATAAAAGAACCACAAGGATTACTTGTTAAAGTGTTTGTATATGGATGTTTATCCGTTATTCCAGCGATTATGCTTGAAAGTATGTTTGAAGTAATATTTTCAGGATTAAATCTACCTAAAAGACTAAATGAGTTTGTTAGTGTATTTATTGGAGTTGCGCTTGTAGAAGAGTTTTGTAAATATATTGCTATGAAAGGCGCCATATACAAAAAAGGTGACTTTGATGAAATGTATGATGGAATAATTTATGCAGTTTTTGCTGCACTTGGTTTTGCTTGTATAGAGAATATTGCATATGTATTTTCTTATGGAATTGGCACAGGAATATCAAGAGCACTTCTAGCAGTGCCAAGTCATGTCTGCGATGGTGTAATTATGGGATATTTTGTATCATGCGCGAAAAGAGTAAAAAAGACTAGCAGAATAAAAGAGTTATATTATCTTTTTATGGCAATTGCAGTATCAACTATTACTCACGGATTTTATGATTTTTGTTTAACAATTGGGGAATTAGATTATCTCTTGGCGTTTGTAGTGTTTGTTATATCAATATATATATCAATGGTTAGAGTTGTAAAAGATGTTTCTAAAAAGGGAGAAAAAATAGAAAAATAGAGGCTATTATTTAGCCTCTATTATTAGTTTAATAGCAGTTTTTTCTTCACCCTCTATTGTAATATCTTGAAATGCAGGAATGCATACTAGATTTTTACCACTTGGTGCGACAAAACCTCTGGCAATAGCGACTGCTTTAATCGCTTGATTTAAAGAGCCTGCACCTATAGTTTGAAGTTCTACCTCTCCATTAGTTCTAAATACATTTGCAATAGCACCAGCCACTTTTGATGGAGTGCTTTTTGATGATACTTTTAATATTTCCATAATAATTTCCTTTCTAAAAAAATATATGCAACCTTCTTATAGAATAGTCTTAAAAAATGTTGTATAATACAGTTGGTGATTTAGATGAACGAAACTCTAAATGAAGAATTTATTATAAACTTAAGTAAGTCAAAAAAAGAACCAAAATGGATGCTTGATTTTAGATTAAAATCCTATGAAGCTTTTAAAAAATTAGACAATCCATCATTTGGACCTAAAATAGAAATAGATTTTGATTCAATTAATTATTATCGAAAAAGAGGAGAGATGACTTCTAATTGGGATAAAGTTAATTGCAAAATTAGAGATAGGTTTAAAGACTTAGGTGTAATTGATGCAGAAGAAAAATATTTGGGAGGAGTATCTAATCAATACGAAAGTGAAGTAATATATCATAACTCATTAACAGATATTAAAGATCAAGGTGTAATCTTTCTATCGACCGATGATGCCTTAAAAAAGTATCCTGAACTATTTAAAAAATACTTTAATAACTTAGTTAAATATAATGAAAATAAATATACGGCATTAAATGGTGCTTTATGGAGTGGAGGATCTTTTATTTATATTCCACCTAAAGTAAAACTTGATAGACCGCTTCAAAGTTATTTTAGAATTGATACAAAAGCACTTGGTCAGTTTGAAAGAACCATAATTATAGTTGATGATGAAGCAAGCTTATCTTATATAGAAGGATGTACCGCTCTTTCATATTCTGTTAATTCACTTCATGCAGGTGTAGTAGAAATATATGTTGGTAAAAATGCCCATATGCAGTACTCAACTATCCAAAATTGGAGTAAAGACGTTTATAATTTAGTAACTAAAAGATGTATTGTTGAAGAAGGCGGATATATGTCTTGGGTAGATGGTAATGTAGGCTCTGGAGTTACTATGAAATATCCATCATGTATACTAAAGGGTGATAATTCAAGTGGATCCAGTATAAGCATTGCATATGCAAAAGAAGGACAAAACCTAGATGCAGGCGCCAAAATGATTCATTTAGGTAAAAATACTAAAAGTAATATAATCTCAAAATCAATCGCTTCAGATGGTGGTATTGCAAACTATAGGGGAGAAGTGAAAATTACAAAAGATGCTATAAACTCAAAAGCCTTTGTTAAATGCGATACAATACTTCTTGATGAAATAAGCAAAAGCGATACGTATCCAAAAAACATTATTAATAATAATTCTAGCACAATTGAACATGAAGCAAGTGTTTCTAAACTTAGTGAAGATAAAATATTATATTTAGAAAGTAAAGGAATAAGTGAAAATGCTGCTAAAGAACTGCTTATTTCAGGATTTATAGATGATTTTAAAAAAGAATTACCTATGGAATATGCAGTAGAACTTAATAGATTATTAAAAGAAATATAATAACTTTTAAAAAGCGTTACATAATAATCATAGAAAATGAGTGATTATTATGAAAGAACAAACTTTTAAAAACGATACTTATAACTTATATACAATAAAGACTGGTAAATTTAAAACCGGTCTTTTAGAAGTGGAGTTTTATATTCCTTATACAGAGGTAAGAGAAAGTTATATATCTCTTCTAATAAATATGCTTACAAGTGAAAATAAAATATATAAAACTTCAAAAGAACTAAATAAAAAACTTAAAAACTTATATAATGCAAATATTTATGGAGAAACAAATAGAGTAGGAGAAACTTTAATAACTAGTATTGGTATTGAATTTATAGATTTAAAATATACAGACATTAAAATAGAAGACATTATAAAATTTTTAATGGACTCTATTTTTAAACCTAATATAAAAAACGATGAATTCAATGAAGAAAGTTTACTTAATAATAAAAATAAACTAAAACAAGATATTAATGACTTAATAGAATCTCCAAAAGAAGAAAGTATATACAGGGCATTAAATATTCTAGATAAAGATAAACCTTTTTCTAAAATTGCAAGTGGAAATATAAATATATTAGATAGCATTACACCCAAAAAGTTGTATGAGTTTTATAACTGGTTTATACAACATAGCAAAAAGGATATTTATATAATTGGAGATTTTGATATGGAAAAAATAAATACCATAATATCAAGACAAGTAAAATTTAATTCTATTTCTACAACCGATTATAAGTTTTATTTAGATTATATTCCATTTAAAAAAGTAATTAAAACTCATATACCAAAAGAAAATGTTGAAACAAATTTAGTTTTAATATATACATTTAAATTTTTAAGTGATTATGAAGAAGAATATGTATTTCCGTTGTTTAATCTAATTTTTGGTTCAGGTTCCTTAAATTCAAAACTATATAATACGCTTAGA
The DNA here is from genome assembly GCA_902795215.1 of uncultured Erysipelotrichaceae bacterium. Lineage (GTDB taxonomy): Bacteria > Bacillota_I > Bacilli_A > RF39 > UBA660 > RUG11867. Next base: position 31,747 of record CADBKG010000005.1, read on the forward strand.
ACTGAAAATAATCTTTGTTATAACGTTAGTTCAATATATCAAAGATATGATAGATTATTAATAGTACATACACAAATAGATAAAAACTCTAAAGATTTAACTATTAAACTATGTAAAAAAGTATTACTTGAAATGCAAAAAATAAGCGATAAAGAACTAGAAGATGCCAAAAAAATGATAATTATGAGTTTAAATCTAACACTTGATAATGAAGAAAGATTAATAGATAATTATTGTTTTAAAAATATGGGTTTGCTTGATAATTTAGAAAAAAGAATAGAAATATTTAAAAAGGTAGATACTAAAGATATTGTCGCACTTGCCAAAAAAATAAAACTTATATCTATAACAAGCTTGGGGGATAAATAATGAAAGCTATTAAATATAATAAAATACCTGAAAAAGTATACTATGAAAAATTAAAAAGTGGTCTTGAAGTTTATATGTACCCAAATAAAAAGGTTAGAAACTTTTATATAACCTATAATATTAAAGCTGGAAGTACTATATTAGATTATCAAATAGATAAAAAAAAATATAAATTAAAGCCAGGTACAATGCACTTTTTAGAACATAAAATGTTCGAGGAAGAAAAAGGCACAGCTTTTGATTATTTTGCAAAACTTGGATCAAGTGTAAATGCTTATACAACAAGTGATAATACTACTTATGAAGTAATATCAAATAATCATTTTAAAGAAAACTTAGAAATACTATATAATTTTATTTCTAATCCTGTTTTTAAAGAAACATCTGTAAACAAAGAAAAAGATATTATTAAAGAAGAAATAGAAATGTATGAAAATGATATCGACTCAAAAATAATATTTGAAACAGAAAAAATGCTAAATATTAACGATAACCATAAACATAAAGTAAGTGGAGAAACAGAAGATATAAAAAAAATTACCAAAGATGATTTATATAACGCTTATGATGCTTTTTACAACAAAGAAAATTCATTTATAGTTATAACGGGTAACTTTAATTATTTAGAAGCTATAGGAATACTAAAAGAATTAGAAAGAGATTATAAAGTTAAACCATATACAAAACCAATAACAAAGAAAGAAAAAGAACCGATAAAAGTTAAAGAAGAAAGAAAAGTACTAACTAAAAATATAAGCACACCTAAGATAATGCTTACATATAAACTTGATAAAAACAAATTCAAGGCAGATAACAACTTAAATATATATTTAGATGCAATATTAGATATTAATTTTAGTGATACAAGTGATTTTTTAGAACTTATAACAAATGAAAACTTGATAGTAGGTGATTTAAATTATAATACAGAAATTAGGGATAACTATATCTATATATCTTTTACTTTTGATACCTTTTATGAAAATGAAGTAATAGAATTAATAGAAAACAAACTTAATAATATAGTAATTAAAAAAGAAGATTTAAATATGATTAAAAGAGGATATAAAGCAGATTTTATTAGAAGTTTTGATGATATAATTGCGATAAACGAAAACATTGCAAATGATATTTATGCAAGTGGAGAGATAAAAAGTAATATTTATGATATATACGATAAATTAACTATAAATAAAATAAATGAAATAACCAAAAAGATTAATACTAAAGTTAAAACTATTTGCGTCATAAACTAATTATGTTATAATAACCCTTACTAGGGGGTTTTTTTATGAATAAAAAATACTACATAAAAAAACTAATATTATTATACATAAAATATCTTTTAACTTTTGATAAAGATGAAAAGTATCTTTATTTAGATAATATTGATAACTTAATAGATTTTGTTAAACAAAGTGAATTTAATGATATCTATATTCCGAAGTTTTTTGATTATTTAGGTGATTATAATAATAAAACATGCAATAGAGTTACAAAGTACTCATGTGATGCTTTTAAATCCATATTAGATGTTAAAACATTGTATGAAGATTACTTTAAATTAAATGATGATATAAATATAATTTTAAATGATCCAGATATTTATAAAGAAGAATATAAAGAAGAAATCGATTTAGAAAGCACTAGAGAATTAGTTAATGATTTCTTCATGCATTATGATACCGATGTTTATCTTTATTATAATTATCTAAAAAACAATAATTTAATACGTAAACCTAATAGCAAGACAAGTAGTGTTGATGGATTAACAATGTTTGTAACTAAAAATAAAATTAATCCATTCTTTATAGAAGAATATGAATGTCTTTTTGATGCTATACTAATAGTTCATGAAACAATGCACTCTTACGTGCTTAATAAAATTCTTAATAATATTAGTTATGAAGAATTTTCTAGATATTTAATAAATAATATAGATGAAGTTGGACCACTTTTTATAGAAATGGTATTTTTAAATTATATAAATAAAAAGGGGCTTTATAAAGAAGAAATAAGAATTGCAAAATATGAAAGTATCGAAAATTATTTAAAATACTTTTTAAATATTGAAGATTCGTTAAATAGATTAATATATGGTCCATATTATGAAGAAAAAAGTGATGATGAAGAAGTAGTAACGTTTGATTATTCTGAAAAATATGGGCTTGGTTATTTATATGCCTTTATATTTTATCAAAGGTATTTAGAAAATGGTGATAAAAATAAGTTATATTCATTTTATGAAGATGCAAAAACACTATCTAAAAAAGAACTTATAGAAAAATATAATCTAACTTATGAATATATTAAAAACACAGACCAAATTAAGGAATACATAAGGTGATATTATGCAAAATATTGAGCACAAAATAGAATATATGTTTGATAAATTATTACATTCATATAAAAATGAAACACTAGAAAACAAGAAATTAATAATAAGAGACTTTATGGTTTTATTTGAATTACTAGATGACCAAAAATTTATACTTTATTACGATGAAGAATGTATGAGATTATATAACGAAAATCAAGATATAATTGAAGATGATTATATCGATTATTACTCTATATTTAGGGATATATATAATAATTCAAGGCATATTACCCAAAAGCTTATAGAGCCAAATTACAATACGGAAAATAATAAGCTAATAAAAAACTTAACTAAATATAATATAGAAGACACTATTAGATTAGTGAAGGACTTTTTTAGAACTTATAATATGGATTTATATAATCATTTTTTATATCTTTTAAAAAATAATTGCTTTGGAAGAATACTCAATGATAAGATATATTTAGGAACAACTTATAACTTTTATTATCTTGGTGAAGATATTATATTAGTAGATAATTTTAAAACTATATATACTGCCTTTATATTAGTGCATGAAGTAATGCATTCATTTGTAATGCTTAACGCTCCAAATAAAAGCATTAAAGCAGATATATTATTAAACATTAATAGTTTACAAGAAGTTCCATCATATTATATAGAACTAGTATTTATTAATTATTTAAAAGAAATTGGCATAGAAAAAAATGATATAGACTATTTAGAAAAAAGAAGGATGATTTTATTTAAAGAAACTCTTGAAGACTTTAAAGAACGTGTTACAAATCCCGAGATTAGTAATCTTATAATAAATGATGATAATTTCCTGACTATTTTACAAAGAGATGAAGCAATTGTATATGGCTATGCACTTGGATGTACATACTTTTCAAAATATTTAGAAGGAAAAGCAAGCCTTGAACCAATAGAGTTAACAATAGATAGCGCTTCTAATAAAAGATACTTAATACTTGATAAACATGGCATAACAGATGAAGATCTAACTAAAGAAAACCTAGAAAGGCGATTAAGATGAATGAATTAGAAAAAGATTTAAAAAGAAAACTTGATACATTATGCACTCAATATAGAAAATCAACTTCGATGGAGACAAAGGATTTAATACTTGAAGTTATCAAAGGAATATATAGCGTAGCAAATGAATTTAGTCTTAACATAGATTCCCCAAGTATACCTTTAATAGATAATTTTGAGAAACAAATAAGAAAATTTAATATTCAATATGAAGAAATATTTAATAATATGTTTGACATTAATGAAAAAGTAGCGCTTCTTTATAAAGATATATTTGAGGGATATTTTTCTAATAAATATTTAGTTCATTTAAGTGATGCAAATATAAATGAATATGTTTTTAACTTTTTTGAAAGCTTCGATAAAAATATTTCTAATCACTTTGTAAAACAAATAAAAAACGGAAATATTTGGATGTTTGAACGATATAAAAGAGGAAAATACAAAGGTGAAACAGTCCCTGTTAAAAATGATGGGGAAAGTTTCATATTACTCAAAAGCACAAGAGATATTCAAGATGTTAGATTTTTAGCACATGAATTAATGCATTCTTATACAAACGAATATGTTTGGAAACTTTCAAATTATGAAAAAAAACAATACTTATTAAATAATTTACAGGAAGTTTATTCAATATTTATAGAATTTGCTATTATAAAGTTTTTAGAAGAAAATGGATATAACAAAAAAGATATAAATACATCTAATAATACCGCGGATGAATCATTTTCATGCGCAATATACTCTTATAGTCAATATTTTAATATTATGGTAAACTTTCAAAATGAAATTAATGATGAATCATTAAATCAATACCATTATTTAGAAAGATACGCGCTTGGGGAATTAATAGCTAGATACTTCTATAATATTTATAAAGAAGATTCTAAAGAAGGGAAAAGACTTATAAATGACTTTGTAAAAAATATTCCTAAAAAAGAAAAACGTGATTTAATATTTGATCATATAAACATTGATGTTCTATTTGACAAAGAGAAGATTATAATTAAATAATCTTCTTTTAAATTATAAAACTATTTGATATACTTTATTTAGAGAGGGTTGATATCATGGCAAATATAAATGATTATTTAAAATGGCGTGGTGACATAAAATTAAATGAAAGGAAATTAAATATACTTGATAGTATGGTTCTATCTAGATTTTCCTATCTTCCTTTTTGGGAAATAGACTTAAAAGAAAATGATACAGTAGAAGAAGTATGTAAGAAAATTAAAGTTCTAGAAGATTATAATTTTATATATAATGGTGATAGAGACTTATCTATTAATTTAATAAAGAGTCCAAGATTTAATAATATGATCGTAAGCGATTATTTAAATCATTATGATAAAAAAATAGAAAAACAATTCTCGGCAGTTGTTATTCATTTAAATGATGATTATATGTATGTGTCTTTCTGTGGTACTGACAAAACCTTAATAGGGTGGAAAGAAGATTTTAATTTAAGTTATATGGAAAATGTCCCTGCCCAGTTAGATGCTTTGAAATATATGACTAATATTGCGAATAAATATCCAAATAAAAAAATTATAACTGGTGGACACTCTAAAGGTGGTAACCTTGCAATATACGCATCAATAATGAATACAAAAGAAGTGCAAGATAGAATAGTTAAAATACATAATTTTGACGGCCCAGGTTTTTCTAAAAACATATTATCGCAAATAAAAAACAAGGACATAATTGATAAAATTACTACATATATTCCAGAAGAATCTGTAATAGGAAGACTACTTGAACATAAAGAAAAATGTGTTATTGTAAAAAGCGATTTAAAAGGTATATACCAGCATGATATCTTCAGCTGGAGAGTTCTTGGAACAGACGTAGTAAAAGCACCTAAAGTAGATAAGTTTAGTGAAACTATAAATATAACTGTAAATAAATGGTTATTATCTACAACACCAAATCAAAGAAAGATATTTGTAGATAATGTATTTGAAATAATGCAATCAACTAATTCTGAAACATATAGTGAATTCTATTCTAAATTTATTAAAAAACTTCCTACTATGCTTAAAGCGTATAGGGGAATAGACGAAAATGATAGAAAAGTTATTATTAAGATGATTAAAGAATTTGCCAAAGCATACTTTAGTGTATTTATGGAATCACGAAAAGAAAAAAGAAAGGTTAGAAAAAGAGTAAAAAAGGAGAAGAAAAATGCTGTTTGAGACAATCATAATTATACTTATTGGAACACTTTTACATTTTACTTATGAACTATCTAATCATAATAAGGTAGTCGCACTTTTTTCAGCGGTGAATGAAAGCACATGGGAACATATTAAAATAGGACTAACTGCAACATTTATATATTCATTTGTAGATGGAGCATTACTTGGAACAAATGAAAACTATTTTATAGCAAAATTCATATCACTTTTATGCATTATTATAATTATTCCATTACTATTTTATACATATAAATCATTTACTAAAAAGTCAATTTTAGTAGTAGATATAATTATATTTTGTATATCTATTATAGTAAGTCAACAATGTTTTAAATACATACTTAATTTAGATAAGTTACCATTTTATTTAAGTTATTTAAGTGTAATAGGTATATTTGCAATATTTGCTTTCTACATGGTTGCAACTCTAATGCCAATAAAAAACGAAATCTTTAAAGATCCAATAAGTCATAAATATGGTATAAAAGGTCATACTGAAATAGATTTACATCATCATAAACATTAAGCATCAACAGATGCTTTTTATTTGTAAAAAAATGCGTAAAATATCTTTATATTCTTGACTTAACTATTAATATCTATATATAATTACTATATAAGGTAGGTTATTATGAAAAGGATATGGATTTTATTTATTAGTTTATTTTTAATACCAACACTAGTTAATGCAGAAACACTTACATATGAAGTGTGTGAAAATGGATGTGAGTATTCAAGTCTTAGTGATGTAGAAACAGCAATTAGAAACATATCAGATTTAAGTGATAAAGACATAATAATTAATGTTAATAGTGATATTACATCGGATTATCATTTAAACATTGGTGATTTTGATAATATGGCAAATTCAGTAACTATAAATGGTAATAATCATGATTTTAATGGTAGATCCATTGCGTTTATCTCAAAACAAGTAGAAATAAATAATTGCAGTAATTTAAGAGAAATAGACTTTGTTAATTCTGCAAAAATCGACCTAAAAAATTCAAATATAAAAGCAATACTTTTATATTACATGGATTCAAACGGTCAAATCAAATCAGAGGAAATTAATTTGTCAGAAATATTTGATATTGATGAAATGTCATTAAATAGTCTTAAAACCTTGTTACTTTTAGGTAATTTTAAAATAGAAAATATGGATTTAAGTAATAATGTATTAATGCCTATTGGTGGAACTATAAATGTATATAATAGCAATCTAAATAAAGTATTTAATTTTTCTGAAGCAAGAATTAATATAACAACAAATATATATAATTCAAAATTTAATTCATTAAAATATGTTAATATTGCCAGCGAAGAAGACGATGCGGTTGAAGAATATGAGAGGTTTTTAACTTCTAACTTATTAGATTCATCTGTATTAATAAGCTATGATATATATGATTTAGATAAAGCATTATATAATGAGCAATTAGGTACTTATACAACTGTATACTTCGATAAAGAAGCAAAGTTAAAACCTAGTGAAAAGTTAAATCTAGTAGACTATCTTGATTATTATACAGAAGATAAAGAAATAGAATATACAATAGAAGATGAAAGCATTGCTAGAATGGAAAATAAAGAACTAACTGCATTAAAAGAAGGAAGTACTAAAGTAACAGTTACGACTGATGAAGGACATGTTATATATAGAATTAATTTAGTTGTAGAAAAAGAAACTATTCCAGAAAAGATAGATAAGATGACTATAAAAGTGCCAATCACTGGAAGTAAAGTTAAAGCTTGGGTAGTGGTAGTTAGCGTTTTGCTTCTAGCAGTTATAGGAGTGTGCTCATATATGTTAATTAAAAGAAAAAAATAATTCCAAAATTTTGGAATTGTTTTTTCTTGAATTTTTAAATGATTTGTGTATATAATATACATAGAAAAAGAGATGCACTCTAGTTTAGATGCACCTCCGAATGGGTTGTGCACCTACTTAAATGTAGGTGCTATTTTTTATTCTCTTCACTTTTGTGAAGAGATTTGAACTAATATTAATAGAATTACTATTAGTATTAGTAGAATTATAGCTAAATAAGCCAAATCCCCCAGAGCGTGTTGTAATAATATTATGATTAATCATGCTCTGCCTCCTTCCTCAGTATATAAAAGTTGGAGGCACACCTACTACTAGAATAACATCTCTTAAACTCATTTAAACATAAATAAAAAGCGGATTCAAGGTATATGAAAATATTATCAAAGTTTTGTAAAAAAAAGAGAACTTATTTTAAAAGTTCCTTTATTTTATCTGTATTTTTAAAGTTTAACTTGGCTATCTTTTTAAGTTCATCAAATCCGTATTTTTTAGCTATTTCTTTTCCAAATTCATCTACTATAGGGCCTGCTCCTTTTGGAATAGTGCCATATGTTTTAGATAGTTCTTCCATCTTTTTTAAGAATATATATCTACTTATTATACTTGCACATGCTACAGAGTAACATTTATCTTCAGCTTTGGTTGTAAAAGTTATGTTTGTTACTTTTTCTGGTATTCTATAAATGTGTTCAAAATACTTTTTTGGATATACAAACTGGTCTACAACTATATAGGAGTAATCAAAGTTATCTTTTTTAGTTAGACTAACTAATACTTTGTTGTGAAGTATTGCTTTTATTTGGTTCATATTAGTAAGTCCTTCTTTATTATAATCATCTGGATTTAATGTGTAAGATGCAAAAGGGATTTTCTTTGATATAGTAGGGGCAATCTCTAATATTTTTTCATCAGTAAGTTTTTTTGAGTCTTTAACACCAAGTTCGTTTAAAAATGAAATATTTTCTTTTGATACATATGTGGCTGTTACAACTATAGGACCAAAGTAATCTCCAGTGCCAACTTCATCAGAGCCAATAGTGCTGACGTGCTTAAATCTTGGATCATCAAGTGCTTCTTTTTTCTTTTCATCCTTTTTCTTTTTAGCATCTATTTCAGCATCTACATTTCTAGAGTTTAAATGTCTTTCTCTATCTCTCCACCATGAATAGTCTATATCAGCGCTTATACCTTGGAACATGATTTTACCAGATTCATATAAAGTAACAACAGTTCCTGCGCCATCATCTGCTTGAAATACAGAATAGGGTGGTTTTTTTTCTCTAGTAGTATCTTTATAGTGCTCTATAATTTCATCTTTTAAATTATCACTTACTTTAAAAACAAATGTTTGTTGATTTGCCATATTAATCCCTCTTTCTATATAATTTTAACATACTTTTATAAATAAAAAAAGTTATTAAAATAACAAAAAAATAGTGACTTTTTTCTTTTATGAGTTTATTATTAAATAGTGAGGCAAAAATGGAAATAACAGATATTAATATATTAGATTATTTAAATTATAATTCTAAAGTAACTTTAACTATGTTCTTTATATCTTTATTTGTTTTAGTATTAGATAAGATAACTCGTGGTAAATCAACTAGAAACTTTTTTTCAACTGAAAGAGCATCACTTTTAAATCCTTTAACATATATTAGATTGTTTACTCATGTACTTGGTCATAGAGATTGGGAACATTTTTCTAATAATTATTTGATAATATTACTTTTAGGACCTCTTATTGAAGAGAAGTATGGTTCTATAAACTTACTCATTATGATTTTAATTACAGCTTTTGTAGTAGGGGTAGTTAATTTTATAAAAGGGAAGACTTGGCTTAAAGGGGCAAGTTCTATATCGTTTATGCTTATAGTTCTTAGTGCTTTTGTTAATATGACTGATAAAAAGATACCTTTAACATTAATACTAATTATATTATTCTATATAATTGAAGAGATAAGAGACTTAAGAAAAGATGATACAATAGCGCATGATAGTCATCTAGTAGGGGGAATATGTGGTGGAGTATTTGGTTTTGTATGTATAAATGAATCTATTTTAAATACTATATTAGACTTAGTTAATAAGTTACCATTTGTAAGTTAAAAGAGCTTAAGATTTAAGCTCTTTTTTATATAAATCATATAGTTCTTTAAATCTATTAAAATGTACTATTTCTCTTTGTCTTAAGAAAAGTAGTGGGCCAATTACATCTTTATCATCTGCTAGATCGATTAGATTTTCATAAGTCGCTCTTGCTTTTTGTTCTGCGGCCATATCTTCAGAAAGGTTAGTAAATACATCGCTTGTTGATTCAATAGCTCTTGCATTAAATGGGATGCCATTTGAATCGCATGGATATACTCCTTTACCATGTTCTGCAAAGTATGAACTAAGGCCAGCTTCTTCAATCTCTTTTACACTTGCGCCTTTTGTTAGCATATGAACCATAGTTGCAACCATTTCCATATGACCTAATTCTTCTGTTGCAATATCATTAAGAAGTGCTCTTCCTCTGTCATCAGGCATAGAAAATTTTTGACTGAAGTATCTTAATGCCGCGCCAAGTTCTCCGTTTGGGCCTCCAAACTGAGTAACTATAAATTTTGCCATTCTTAAATCCTTTTTACTAATAGATAGTGGGTATGGTAGTTTTTTACAATACTTAAACATTAAAATTCTCCTTCCCATGGGAACATGCTAGATGTCCATTCATATTCACTAGTTAGATCACATAATTCTAGTGGTCCATATACTTTTGAATATTTTTCACTTTTTTCTTTTAATTTTTCGCTAGCTTCTTTAAAGATATTATAAGCATATCTATCTTCAGGATGTAAATCTAAATATAGATTTAAATCATTAACAACAAATTCTAACTGCATAATATCAAGTAGTTTATCTTGTCTTTCGTTTTTAGCAGTTGTCATATATGGTTTATAATCTTTATATGGGTCATATAAATCTTTAAATAAGTTACCTTTCTTTAAAGCTTCTTCTTTGTCATAAATATTTAAAGTATTTGGATTACCACTTATAATATTTATAGCAAAGTCATAATTTTCATTTGGGTTAATAAAACCATTTGTATCAAATAACATAAATATCCTCCTAAAATAGATTATGTGCCTAATTAAATTATGAATAGGCAAGTGTCTTTGTAAAAGTTGTGTAAACATCAAAAAAATGATGTTTTTTTTATTGAAAAAGAAAAAATAATGCTGTACTATTAATCTAGAAAGTGGTACAATGTGGTAGAAAGTGGGGGATACCATATGTTGATGGGAGAGTATCATCATAGTTTAGATGAGAAGAACCGTTTAGTAATGCCTTCTAAGCTTGTAAAACTACTTGGAAGCGAAGTTGTTATTACTAGAGGATTTGAAAGATCTCTTCTTGTTTATCCTGTTAAGAAATGGGATAAGATGATAGAAAAGTTTAGTGAACTATCTATTACGAAGAGTGACGCACGTAAATTTATGAGAATATTTCTATCAAGCGCTACTTCTTGCAAGTTCGATTCACAAAATAGGATTTGCATTCCAGGCGTACTTAAGAGTTATGCATCATTAACAAAAAATGCTATTATTCTTGGTATCGATGATCACTTAGAAATATGGGATGAAGCTTCTTATGAAGAATTCCTAAACGAAAATTTAGATAGCTTTTCAGCTATAGCGGAGAATATTTATGAGTAAGTTACATTATAGCGTATTACTAAAAGAATCAATCGATGGATTAAATATTAATGAAAACGGCATTTATGTAGATGCAACTATGGGGTATGCAGGGCACAGCGAAGAGATTCAAAAACGATTAAAAAGGGGTCGTTTATTTGCCTTCGATGAAGATGCTGATGCCATCGAATATGGTACTAATAAGTTTAGCGGTGACAAAAACATAACAATAATACACTCAAACTTTGTCAATTTAAAAGAGGAACTTAAAAAGTATGATATAGAAAAAATCGATGGCATCATCTTCGATCTTGGATTATCTAGCCCAGAAATTGATAATAAAGAAAGAGGATTCAGTTTTATGCAAGATGCAACTCTTGATATGCGTATGGATAAAAGAAACAAAAAAAGCGCATTAACGGTTGTAAATGAATATCCTTATGAAGAGTTAATTAATATTTTTTACAAATATGGAGAAGAAAAATTTACAAAACCAATTGCAAAAAACATAGTTAATTCAAGACCAATTAACACTACTTTAGAGTTAGTAGATGTTATTAAAAAGGCAGTGCCAGTAAAATATTTTAATACTCATCATCCAGAACGAAGAATATTTCAAAGTATAAGAATTGAAGTAAATGATGAATTAAAAGTATTAGAAGATGTTTTGCCTGATGCAATAGAAATGTTAAATAAGGGTGGAAGAATAAGCGTAATAACATTTCATTCATTAGAAGACAGAATAGTAAAACAAACATTTAAAAAATATAGCGAAGTAGATGAAATATATAAAGGTATGCCAAATATTAGTGATGAGCATAAACCAAAACTAAAAATAATAAATAAAAAACCAATTCTACCAAGCGATAAAGAAATAAAAGAAAACTCAAGAAGTAAGAGTGCAAAACTAAGAATAGCAGAGAGGTTGTGAAATTTATGAAAAAAAGAAGAGTAAAAGGAATATTACCAGTTGAGAGAAGATTAATAGCATTTATTGTGTTACTAGCAGTGTTTGTGCCAGTATCAATCGTATTTTCTCAAGCAACTTTATCTAAAAGTAATATAGAGGTTGAAAAACTTAAAAGCAAAGTAACAAAACAAGGAGAAGAAAACCAAAGTTTATCAATGCAAGTAGATGAACTCGCAAGTCTTTCAAATATTCAAGATGTTGCAAAAGAATATGGTTTAAGTTATAATAATGATAATATTATCGTAATTGATAACTAGTAACTAGGAGGAAACATGAAACAAAGGAACAATACAATTCGTATAAACTATATAGGAATAATAGGTATTGTTCTTTTATTTGGTGTAATAATAGTTAGATTAATACTTGTTAGTGCACTTAATAAAGTGGATGGAACAGATATTAAGAAGTTCGCTGAAAATAGAAATACAACTACTAAAACTTTAACAGCATCCAGAGGTTCTATATATAGTGTTAATAATGAAGTGCTTGCACAAGACGTTAATTCTTATACAGTTATTGCTTATCTATCTCCATCAAGAACAACTAATAAAAAGTATCCAAAGCATGTTGTAGATAAAGAATATACAGCAAATGCTCTTAGTGAGTATTTAGGAATGACACCTGAAGCAATACTTGGCCTTTTAAATTACAATACATATCAAGTTGAACTTGGGCCTGGTGGAAGAAATATAAGTGAAACAAAGAAACAAAAAATTGCTGCCCTTGATTTACCAGGGATTGATTTTGAATCAAGTTCTAAAAGATATTATCCTTTTGGTGATTTTGCATCTTATATAATTGGTTATGCAAAAAAAGATGATAAGGGTAATCTCGTTGGAGAACTTGGTGTTGAAGCATATTATAATGATGAATTAACTGGTAAAAATGGTTATACTACATATCAGCAAGATGCATATGGTTATCAAATTCCAGATACTCCTGTTATAACAAGTAAAGCTAAAAAGGGAGAAGATATTTATTTAACAATAGATTCAAATGTCCAGATGTATTTAGAGAATGCATTAAATGAAATGGGAAATAAATCTAAATTCGAGTGGGCAACTGTTACAGTTGCAGATGCAAAAACTGGGGCGATTCTTGGAAGTGCATCTACACCTAGTTATGATCCTAATAAATTAAATATTACTGATTATAATAATCCACTTGTTAGTTATTCATATGAACCTGGTTCAACAATGAAAATATTTAGTTTTATGGCTGCAATTGAAGAAGGATTATATCATGGTGATGAAATATATTATTCTGGAGTTATGAATATTGGTGATGATAGAGTAACAGACTGGAATAAATATGGTTGGGGAAATATATCATATGATGTAGGATTTACATACTCATCAAATGTTGCCGCAGCAAAACTTGGACTTGCAGTTGGAAAAGAAAAATTAGTTAAATATTATGAAGATTTTGGCTTTGGCTCTAAAACAGGAATAGAAATGGCAAATGAATATTCAGGTGAAATAGATCCTATATATAAAATCGAAGTCGCAAATGCTTCATTTGGTCAAGGTATTACTACAACACCTATTCAAAATATAGAAGCATTAACGAGTCTTGCAAATGAAGGTACAATTTTAAAACCATATATTGTTAGCAAGATAGTAAATCAAGATACTGGTAAAACAGTATATGAAGGTAAAAGACAAGAATTAAGAAAAGTTGTTAGTAAAGAAACAGTTGATACTATGCTTAAACTTATGTATCTAACTGTAAATTCTGATGATAAAGCTACAACTGGACAGATGTATAAAACGTCATCTACTACGCTGGTTGGTAAAACCGGAACGGCTCAAATAGCTTCTGCAAGTGGTGGATATATTTTAGATGGTACAAGTAACATTAGATCATTCTCGGGATTATTCCCTTATGAAAATCCAAAGTTTATAATATATATATCAGTTAAAAGACTTGTTGGATCTACAAACGCACTTGGTGATGCAGTTAAATCAATAGTAGAGAGCATCTCTAAATATAAGAATTTAAGTGAGCTAGTTGTCAAAGAAGATACTACTCAAATAATTAAAGTTAATAATTATATTAATAAAACTACTGATTTAAGTGCGCAAGAATTAAAAAATTTAGGTCTTAACGTTGTCACTATTGGAGTAGGAGATAGAATAATTGACCAGTATCCCGAGAAGGGTAATAAAATTACTAAAGGAAGTAAAATATATATTTTAACTAACAGCGAAAAGATATATATGCCAAGTATGCTTGGATGGACTTCAAGTGATGCTAAAAACTTCTGTAATTTAACTAAACTTAAATGCAAGATAGAAGGATATGGAACAGTTAGTACTCAATCAATAAAAGCAGGGGAGGAAATCAACCCTGAAGCTGAAATTAATATAACACTTGAAAGAAAAAAAGGGGATACAAATAAGGAGGAAAAAATAGATGACAAAAAAGAAAACGAAAACAAACAAACTTAAAAATTTTTTCAATAGTCCCCATGTGTTGTTTACAGTGATGACATTATTTATCATTGCCCTTATGTTTTATGCACACTATATAGCTTCGTCACATAAAATATATATATTTGAAGGAGAAAAAGACAATATTACTGTCATAAATGGATTTATTGATTTAAATATGGATGTAGACTACTTTAATGGAGGAAAACTCACATTTAATGGTGAAGATGTTAATTTAAAAGCATATACGATGGGATATTATATATGTAATAAAAAAGATACTGAAATATTATCAGAATCAAATTCTGACGCCAATGGAAAGATAAGTATGAAAAATACTCTTAATAATGCTATGCTTACTTTTTCAGAGCCTCATACCAAAAGACATATTTTAACTAAAAAGAATATGGATATGATAGATAATTTGTGTTTTAAGTTTAGTGGAACAACGGATAAGGACAAAAAAATAAATATTACTGTAAAACTTATTCCTTCACTATTAAGTGAGTAATTTTACAAAAAAAGAGAAAAATGGTAAAAAAATGCTTGAAAAATGCTTATTTTATGTTATAATTGAATAGCAATTCGAGTTTTGTCTCCTTAGCTCAGCTGGTAGAGCAACTGACTCTTAATCAGTGGGTCCAGGGTTCGAGTCCCTGAGGGGACACCATTTTATTTTCTGGGATTGTAGCTCAGCTGGTTAGAGCGCACGCCTGATAAGCGTGAGGTCGGAGGTTCAAGTCCCCCCAGTCCCACCATTTAAATGGCCCGTTGGTGAAGCGGTTAACACATATGCCTTTCACGCATACATTCATGGGTTCAAATCCCGTACGGGTCACCAAATTGTACGCAAGGAAACCCTTATTATAAGGGCTTCTTTTTAATTTAATACATTGATTTATACAACCGTTATACTCCGAGATAGGAAATCGAATGTATTATTATAGAAGCCGATTTAGTATAGTGGCATTACACGAGCATGGTAAGCTTGAGAGGAAAGTTCAATTCTTTCAATCGGCACCATTTTAAAAATTCAATCAAATGATTGATTTTTTTCTTGATTATTAATTTATATCATTATATAATTATGCTTGTGGTTAGGGTGGAAATTATGGTAGTAAAAACATGTCGAGACAATATTTTAGAGAGCAAAACAAAACAAATAGCATTTGCGGTAACAAAAGAAGGCATTAATCAATTTGGATTTGCAAATTTTATTGCAGAAGAATATTGGCCTGAATTATCTAGAATTGGTGAACATAAGCTTGGAACGGTTATATCTCATGAATCTGATGGAATTATATTTCATGGACTTGTGTGTTATTCAATTGAAAACGGATTTCCAGATAATCAAGAGGAGATTATAAGAAAGTGTTTTGATAGTATTCCATCAAATGGACAAGTTGTATCGGCAGTTCCGATTGGCACGCAGTTCGCAGAAATCCACGCAGGAGCTAGATATAAAGAAATATTTACTGGAATACACAAATCAAAACAAAAAACACAAATTTATACAGGAATGTCAGTTAATCAAATAATGAATTTCGATAGTTATGATAATAAAAAGAAGTACAAAAAAGTTAGCTAAGACTAGCTTTTTTTAAATTACAAAATTTTGTTAAAAACTTTGAGGATATTGATATAAATAAATACATTTGTTAAAATGATATTGGGTAGGCTGTGTTTATAAAATTTGAGGTGAAACACAGAAAGGAAAAACAAATGAATAATGAAAAAATGTATTTAATTAATAAACTATTTAAAAATGAAACAATAAGAACTGTTTGGGATAAAGAAAAAGAAAAGTATTTTATAAGTGTTGTGGATATGGTTGGTGTTTTATCAGAAAGTAATAATCCAAGAAATTATTGGAAAGTTTTAAAGCATAGATTAAAACAGGAGGGAAATGAGTCGGTTACAAATTGTAACCAACTGAAATTAAAAGCCTCCGACGGCAAATATTATAATACTGATGTTGTAGATATTGAGGGAATGTTTAGAATTATTGAATCGATTCCAAGTAAAAATGCGGAGCCTATCAAAAAGTGGTTAGCAAGGCTTGGTAAAGAAAGAATAGATGAAACATTTGATCCTTCTATAGCAATGCAAAGATCTATAGATTTATATCGCGCTAAGGGTTATGATGAAAAATGGATTGCTAAAAGAATAAAGGGTATTCAAGATAGAAAAGAATTAACGGATGTTTGGAAAGATGGTGGAATAACAAAAGAAAGCGAATATGCAATTCTAACGAATGAAATATATAAAGAATGGTCTGGTATGAAAGCAAGTGAATATAAAGCCTTCAAAGGTTTAAGAAAAGAATCACTTCGTGATAATATGAGTGACATCGAAATAGCCCTTGCTGATTTAGGAGAAATAGCAACAAAAAAACTAGCTCAAAAACATAAACCTAATGGGCTTGATGAAAATAAAGAGATTGCTAAAATGGGTGGAAACACTGCTAAAGTAGCAAAAGATGACTTAGAAAAAAAGCTTGGTGAAAAAATTATCACTCAAGAAAATAAATTAAATTATAAATATATTGAAGAAGGAAAAATATTAGAAATGGAGAAGTAATGATAAACGATAGATGTAATGTAATAATAGATAAATTTAATGAGAACATGGAAGCTTTAGGTTTAGATGAGATATTTAAAGATGATTTTTTAGAATATGTTCAAGCCCAAACTGATAAGTATTTAGAATACGGTAGTGATTTATATGAATATGATAATTATATTAAAGATAAAGTTATTAAATACTTAAGTGATTTATATGATAACCAAAAAACTTACTTTTATCCAACAATAGATGATGAAATAAATGAATTGCTTGCTTCAATGAATGATCAAGAAAGAAAAATATATATACTTACTAATCATGTAATACCATTTAATATAAGTTATCAATATGATAAAAATTTGCTTATTAAAGATTTTAATATAAGCGAAGATAATTATGATAATGTAATTAATAACATGATAGATAAAGTAACATACTACTGGGATAAACATAAAATGTTTGGAAAAATAAATTTAAGTAATTTAAATACGGGCGCTAAAAAATAGTGCTTTTTTTTTGCAAAAAATTAATTTTTGATTGACAAAACTTTCAATTTTTACTACTATAGAAAACAAAACAAGGAAAGTTTTGCTTTTATGTGAATAAAACTTTTAAAGGCTTTCCATAATTCATATGATTGGGGGCGATGGTATTTGAGAAGGAAAAGTACTATCTCGGTAATATTTTTGATTTTACTTTTTATGACCTTTAAATTTTCATTAAATGAAAGATTTATTGAAAATGTCGTCGCTGATAATATTATTATATATAAAGATGATAAACAAGATGCTAGAGAAACTATTGAGCATTTAAGAAACTTTTATGATAACGATGATATAGTTGGAATACTAGAAATTCCATCTTCAAATTATGAAGCAGTTATTACCCAATCAGATGATAACTCGTACTACTTAAATAAAAACTTATTTAAAACTTATGATGTAAATGGAACACCGTTCTTAGATTATAGAGTAAATGATGATTCAAAGAAACTTTTAATCTATGGTCATAATTCAAGATATACGGATATGCCATTTAAAATACTTGAAAACTATTATGATGAAGATTTTTATAACGAAAACAAAATAATTAAATATACAACAGAAAAAGAAACAAAAACATTCAAAGTATTCGCAGTATACACTGAAACAAGTGACTGGGGATATATGAAAACTGATTTTGCAAATGACTTGGACTTTAAGTCCCATATAAAAAAGCTTGCATCAAATTCAATTTATGATGATGAAGCTATAGATTCTGATCAAATACTCATACTGCAGACATGTAGTACAAAAAAAGAGTATTTAAAATATAAAAAGAAATTTTTACTTATCATTGCAGGGAGGGTTAATTAATGAAAGAAAAAATATCTAGATTTAGTAAATTATTGTTCACAATATTTTACGCAATTTATTTCATTGTTTCACCAGCTGTTGGGGTAATTGCTGCAGAACCTCAAAAGGGTGAAGTAAGAAATGGAAATGAAACAGCATCTAAAGGTGATGTTTCTGTCAACAAAAAAGTAGAACCAGTCGCTGGTCAGGAAGGGTACTATGATATTACATTTACTGTTAAAGGTAAAAAATATACTGACTCAACTACAGTGCCAACTTACACAGTATTTGTAGTTGATGCTTCTAATAGTATGGATGGTACTCCTTGGAGAAACGCTAAAAATGCAGCAATTGCAGCTAGTAAAACAATAATTGATGCTTCAAGCGAGAGTAAAGTAGCGCTTGTTACATTTGGACTTGATGCAAGCATTGAAAAAGGGTTCTCACATAGTTATTTAACTAATTCAGATTTTGGTAACCTAAAAGGTCTTACTAATTATGATGCTGGATTAATGAGAGCATTAGAACTACTTAACAGTGTAACTGAAGAAAACGCTGTAAAAAATGTAGTGTTCATTTCTGATGGAGAACCAAGAGTAGGACTTGGAAATATCGCAAGCGCACCAAATAGTTTTGATATTACGACTTGGAATGGGCCATTCTCACAAAAAACAACAACATATTATACTCAATCTGAAATTTCACCATATAAATTTGTTAGTGATGCATATTCTTATTTAGATTCTTCATCACAAACAACTTATCTTATGGGACATAAACGTAATGTTAATAATACTGCAGAACCATATAAATCTTATAACTATACAAGAAATAATACTCTTTCAAAAGTTAAAGGAAAATTAACTGGAGAAAATGAAAATATTTATTCAGTATCTTATAATATTAGCGATAGAACATATCAAGAAAATTTAAGAACTATTTCAACAAATGGAAACTATTATAATACTGATAGTGATGGAATTGGACAAATTCTTGCAGATGTTGCAACAAAGATTTCTACTACTTATGCAGGTGAAGATGCAACTTTAACTGATAATATGGGAGCAGACTTTGACGTTCAAACATCTAGTGGCTTTGATGTTGTTGGTGATGATGCATTATCAGTTCATATCGATAAATTAGATGATGAAACAAGAACATTTACAATAAGAGTTAAAATAGATCCTTATGCATCTACTGGATGGCATAAAACAAATGATGGATTTACATTAACTTATACTGATGAAAATGGTAATGAGCAAACTATAACACCTGAAAATGACCCAGAAGTATATTGGGTAGCAGCTAAAGGTAAAGTAACAGCTAATTACTATATAGATGGAACAACTACAAAACTTGCAGATTCAGTTGTTCAAATAAATGATGTATCAACTAATGGAGTAAGAAATACTTATGAAACTAGTTCAAAAGATATTTATGGTTATACTTTAAAATCAGTTGATGGTGAAGAAACAGGATATTATACAATTGAAGATCAAGAAGTAAACTATTATTATACTAAAAATGATATTACTGTTATTGATGATGAAACCAGTATAGAAAAAACTGGTGACGCAACTGAAACTCATAAAAAAGTAACTGATGCATTTAATTATCAAATCAATTACGAAACAAAAACTGATGATTATATTGGAGATGCGACTGTAACTATTACAGATACACTTCCATATGAAGTTGATTTATCTAAGACAAACGACTTTGCAGGTGGAACATATAATCAAGAAAATAAAACTATTACTTGGACAGTTACTAAAAACGTTTCTGAACCAACTACAGAAAATCCAGATGCAAATAAAATAAAATTTAATAAAAATATTACAGTTTACTATAAAAATATAACTGACTATAACGTTGTAAATAACGTTAAAGCACAAATTGCTAATAACACAAAGGAAGATAGTCATTCAAATATAGTTGATGGAACACATGTATATGTTAAATACATTGATAAGTCAACTGGGGCTGCATTAATACCTCAAAAAGATCTTGGAGAAAAATTACCGGGCACAAGTTACAGTACAACACCAGAAACTATATATGGTTATACTGTGGTTAGTGAAACACCTGAAAATTATGAAGGTACTTATGCAAATGATGATATAACTGTAGTATATGAATATAATAAAAATCAAGGTGATGTTAAAAATCAAAATATTAGTAAAACAGCACCTGCTAAACTAGATTCGGTTAATAATTATATTGAATATACAATTAATTATTCAGCAACTGTAGACGAGTTTGTAGGAACAGCTACTACTATACTTAAAGATACACCTATTTATAAAGTAGATACATCAAAAGCTAATGACTTTGGTGATGGTGTATATGATGAAGAAACAAATACTATTACATGGACATTAACAAATGAAAATCCATTATCAGAAGAAAATAAAGCAGTTTCTTATAATAGAACTATTAAAGTTTATTACATCTTAGATGATTCATTTGATGGAACTATTGTTAATAATGTAAATGGTAAAACTCAAAACAGTGAAACTGTTGAAGCTTCAGCACCTACTACAATTGATAAAGGTAAAGTTATTACTAAATTTGTAGAAGAAGGCACTACAACTGAAATTGCACAAAGAGTTGAAGAAGAAGACTACTATGGTAGAACTACTGATACAAATGCTATAGATATTTATGGATATACATTAGTTACAGATCCAAGTGCAACAAAAGAAACATTTGGTGAAGAGGAAGTAGTTGTAATCTATGAATACTCAAAGAATCCTATAGAAGTAGATGATGATCAAACTAGTTTAGAAAAAACTGGTGATGACTCATCTGTTAAGAAAAATGTTGATGATGCATTTAATTATGAAATTAACTATGAAACAGTAGTTGTAAATTCACTTGGAGAAGCTACTGTAACTATTACAGATACACTTCCATATGAAGTAGATGCATCTAAATCTGATTTTGGTGATGGCGAATATGATCCAAGTACTAACACAATTACTTGGGAAGTAACTAAAAACATTACTAAAACAGATAATAAAATAGAATTTAATGATAGTATTACAATTTACTATAAGAATATTACTGGTTATGATGTAGTAAATGAAGTTAAAGCCGAGATTGCTGATAATACTAAAACTGATTCACATACTAATAAAGTAAATGGATCAAATGTATATGTTAAATATGTAGAAGAAGGTACTACTAATGAGCTTAAAGAAACTAAAGATTTAGGTACTAAACTTCCAGGAGAAAGTTATTCAACAGAACCTGAAGATATTTATGGTTATACTGTAGTTAATGAAAAGCCAGATAAATATAAAGGGGAATATGCTGTAGACGATATTACTGTAGTATATGAATACTCTAAAAATCCTGGCGAAGTAACTGAAGAAACTTTAGAAAAAACTGGTGATGAAGAAGCAGTTAATAAAGATGGTATATTTACATACGATATTAACTACAATGCAACAATAGATGACTTTGCAGGAACAGTTACAACAACAGTAACAGATACACTTCCATATGCAATAGATGAAAGTGCAAGTGATCTTCAAGGTGGAACATATGATAGTTCAAATAAAACTATTACATGGACATTTGATACAGAAATTAATGAAGATAACCAAGATATTGAGTTTACAAAAACTATTAAAGTTAAATATGTAGGAGTAGATAAAAATAAGGTTAAAAATGAAGTTAATACTGTAACAGCTTATGATGAAAAAACAACTGAAAAAACAGATGATTACGAAACAGATGTTAAAGATGGTACAATCACTGTTAGATGGATTGAAGTAGACAAAGATGGAAATGAAGTTAAGATGATTCTACAACAACAGGTCTTGTTGGAGATACTCTTGATACAAAAGCTGATGACTTCTATGGTTATACTTTACTTAACGAAGAATCAGAAACTACAGAAACATATGCAGAAAAACCTCAAACAGTAGAGTACAAATATATTAGAAACGCTGGAGATGTAACAGGAGATATTACCAAAACTGGTCCAGCTACAAGTGATTCAATAAATGACCCAGTAACATACGATGTAGAATATACTGGCAAAGTAGATGATTTTGTTGGAACAGCTACAACAATCATTAAAGATTCACCACTATATAAAATAGATGTTACTAAATCTAGCTTAGATGGTGGAGAATATGATGAAGCAACTAACACAATTACATGGACTCATAACAAAGAAATAACAAAAGATGATAATGAATTATCATATAAACATACAATTACTCTATATTACTTAATAAATGCAGATGAATTTGATGGAGATATTACAAATACTGCAACAAGTTCTACAACAACAGATACACAAACAAAGCCAGCAGAAGAACAAACTGACGAAGTAACAACTACAGTTGGTAAAGGAACAGTTGTAACTAAGTTTGTAGAAGAAGGAACAACAAAAGAAATTGCAGAAAGCGTAACAGATACAGGATACTATGGTGATACAGTAGAAACTAAAGCTATAGATGTATATGGTTATACTTTAGTAACTAGTCCAGATACTACAACTGAAACATTTGCAAAAGAAGAAAAAACAGTTGTATATGAATATTCTAAGAATCCTGGAGATGTAACTGAAGAAGAAATTTCAAAAGAAGGATCAGATACTCCAGTTGGAAAAGATGAATTATTTACATATGATTTATCATACAACGCTACAATAGATGACTTTGCAGGAACAGTTACAACAACTGTAACAGATACACTTCCATATGCAATAGATGAAAGTGCAAGTGATCTAGCTGGCGGAAACTATAATAGTGCAAAGAACACTATTACTTGGACATTTGATACAGAGATTAATGAAGATAACCAAGATATCGAGTTTACAAAAACAATTAAAGTAAAATATGTTGGAGTAGATAAAAACAAAGTTAAAAACACTTTAAAAGGTGAAACAACATATGATGATAATAAAACTAAGAAAGAAACTTCAGAAGAAACTGAAGTTAAAGAAGGTACAATCACTGTTAGATGGATTGAAGTAGATAAAGATGGTGAAGAAATAGCGCCTTTAAAAGATGATTCAAAAACAACAGGACTTGTTGGAGATACTCGCGATACTAAAGCTGAAAAATTCTTTGGATATACATTACTTTCTGATATACCTGAAGAAATAACAGCTACTTATAAAGAAGAACCAACTTATGTTGTATATAGATACACTAAGAATCCTGGAGATGTAACTAATAGTGAAGTTACTAAAATAGGTGATAGCGAGGCAGTTTCTAAAAACAAAGAATTTACTTATACACTAACTTATAAGAAAACTATTGATAACTTTGTAGGTGAAACTCATACTGCTATAATCGATACTTTACCTGGTAAGATTGATTTATCAAAGAGTAATCTTGCTGGTGGAGAATATGATGAAGAAAACAATAATATCATATGGGATTTTGATACTGTACTAGATGAAAATCATCATGATATTAACTTTACTAAAACAATTACAGTAGTATTTACAGATATAAATAGTGATACTATTACTAATAAAATGCATGGTGTTACAGTATATGATGATGAAAGAACTACTGGAGATAGTGAATACACTACAGAAGTTAAAAAATCAACTATTATAGTTAAATATATCGATGAAGAAGGTAACGAAATAGCTGAGAGTTATTCAAGTACTGACTTAGTAGGTAATACTGGAACATTTAATGCTAAAACAATTGAAGGATACACATTAAAAACTCCTGCAAGTGGAAGCATTACAACAACTTATGAAGAAGAAACAAAAACTATAGTATTTATCTATACTAAGAATTTACCACCTAAAGAAGAAGGAATTGTTCCTCCTCAAACAGGACTTGATGGAGTTAAATATTATGGAATTTATTCTATTAAATATTTAGTACTTCTTATCTTAGTTGCAGCTAGATTAAAATTTAAAAGAGCTTAAGGCTCTTTTTTTTGTGTAATTAATGTAAAGAAATTGACAATTTATTGAAAGTGTAAAAAAAAGTGTGTTATAATTTAGTTGAAAATAGGAGGATTTTATTATGGCAAACAATAGTAACAATAGTAAAGTATCAAATATAATTAAAACAACTAAAGAAAAAGCAATAGCTGCTAAAAACAAACAAGAAACTGGGAAGTCTTGGGCAAGATATGATGCAACTACTGATACATATGAAAGTATGGAGTTATCTGCTAATCAAAATAAGTATAAAGATGTATCAAGTGATAATCAGGAATTAGTTGATTATGTAAGTAAGAATGGTTATATGGTTGGAACTGGTTCTGACACATTTGATCCAAATGGAACAATGACTAGAGCTCAAATGATTCAAACTTTATATGCAATGGAAGGAAAACCTAGTGTTGGAAAAGCTAATTTTAGCGATGTTAGTAGTGATGCTTGGTATTCTGATGCAGTTGCATGGGCACAAAAAGAAGGAATAGTCGCAGGACATACAGACGGAACATTTAGACCAGATGATACTATTACTAGAGAACAAATGGCTGCTATAATGAAAAAATATGCTGAACATAATGGTAAAAAGGTAAGCGGACATACAAGTGCTAAAAACTTTGATGATAGTAAAAATATTTCTGGTTATGCAGTTGAAGCTATTTCTTGGGGATTAGATACAGGAATGATGGATGCAAGCCTTGGCAATGTTAGACCTAAAGATAATGCAACTAGACTTGAAATGGCTAAAATGCTAAAAGCCTATGATGAGCAATATACTAAAGAGGCTTATACAGAAACAGTTGATATGAGTCATGAAACCTCTCTTAAAACTCAAGGAAATATTGATGCAACTCCTTCATTTGTATCAACTAAATATAAAGATGTTTCAAGTAGCAATGCCGAAACTGTAAATTATGTAAGTGATAGAGGAATAATGGTTGGTAATGGCACCGATAAATTTAATCCTGATCAAACATTAACAAGAGCACAATTTGTACAAACGTTATATGCAATGAGTGGTAAACCTTATACAGGAGAAAATAATACATTTAAAGATGTAGCAGATGGTAGTACATATTCTGATGCAATTACTTGGGCACAAAATACTGGGCTTGTCGCTGGTAATACAGATGGAACCTTTAGACCAAATGATACAATTACTAAAGAGCAGATGGCAGCAATACTTAAAAAATACGGTGAATTATCAAATAAAGATTTAGGTTCATATAGTGTTGAATCAATAAACAATTTTACCGATTCAAGCAGCGCAAGTAATTATGCAAAAGATTCTCTAGCATGGGCTAGCCAGAAAGGAATTATAAGTACAAACGGAACTAATTTAAATCCTAAAGCTGATGTAACAAGAATGGATTTAGCAAATGCTCTTAAAGTTTTTGATGAAGATTATAATAACGGAACGGGAAAAAACAATACAATGAAAGCCGCAAAAACTAACCCAGTTAAGAAAGTAAATGATGCACAAATATTAAGTTCTATTCAAACTAGATTTAATGGACTTAGTGGTGGAAATTATAATCATATGTGTGGCCAGCTTACATGCGATCAACTTGCAGTTCAAGGGCTTATTGGCGATGGTGATAGAGTAGGCTCAGGATGTAACCAAGCAAGGGCTATTGCAAGTGGAGGAAGAACTTCTACAGGATATAAAGTAAATGGATATGAGATGAATTCACAAAATGCAAGAACACAATTTGAAAGAATGATTAATGATAATGGAGGCTCAGTAGATAACGTAGTTGTAAGTTTTGCAGCAAATACTGGATGTCTTGGCCCACATGGTCATGTATGTTTAATATCTAAAATAGAGAATGGTAATGTATATTTAATAGATGATACAAGCTTTACAACTAATTCAAATGGTAATAGAGTAGCAACTAAGATGAGTGTTAGTGATTTTGAAACAAATTATTTTGATAGAATAGGAACTCCAAATTATATGGCAGTCGTTACCAATCAAAGAGCTTAATTTAAGAAAGGTTATAATATGAATAATGGCGTAAATCCTATAACTAATGTTGGCGATGATAGTGCTTACGGCGCAGGAACAAATTATAATAATGGATATAATCCAAATAGTAATGTAAATGTTCAAAATGAAAATGTAATGCTTAGAGCTAATACAAATACTTTTAGCGATGTATCTGGTAATCAAGTTAATATATCTGAATATGTTAATAGTAAGGGATTAATGGTTGGTACTGGAGATACTTCATTTAATCCAAACGGGACTGTAACAAGAGCTCAAATGGTTCAAACGCTTTATGCTATGGCAGGAAAACCACCAGTAAGTGGAGATTCACAATTTAGTGATGTAACTAGTGATAAATGGTATAATGATGCAATTAATTGGGCACAACAAAACGGTATAGTCGCAGGTTATACGGACGGTTCTTTTAAACCAGATCAAGAAATTACAAGAGAACAAATGCTAGCTATTATGAATAAATATGCAACATATTGTGGTGAAAACACAAGTCAAGCAAATTCAGCTTTTAATTATAGTGATGCAAATAGCATTAGTAACTATGCAGTTGCACCTATTTCTTGGGGTGTAGAACACGGAATGATTTCAGATAATTTATCTAATTTAAGACCAAAGGATAATGCAACAAGAATAGAACTAGCACAAATGCTTATGCGTTATGACCAAGATTATAATGGAAGCACTGGTAGATCAGCACATGTTGGTGCAGGTGCAGATAATATGCAAGTAACAGATGTGGCAGGAAATAGAGCAGCTAGTCAAGCAAGTTCTGGAAGTGTAAGTTCAATTCAAACAGCTGTAGTTGATGATGCATTATCTTATGTAGGCAAATTAAATTATGTTTATGGAGGGGAAAGTTTGGAATCAGGCGCTGATTGTTCTGGTTTTACTAAAGCGATATATGCTACTTACGGAATTAATCTTCCACATAGTACAACAGAACAAATGAAATGTGGTGTGGAAGTTCCAGGTGCAGTTGCAGCTTATAACAAAGGTGATTATAGTTTACTTCAGCCTGGAGACTTAATTATTTGCGAAGGAAAAGGTCACGTGACTATGTATGTCGGAGATGGTAAAGTTGTTCATTCACCTACTGAGGGTAGACAAGTAACAGTTCAAGATTTGAATTATTATAATTTTAATGGCGCTACTGCAATTAGAAGAATAATACAATAAGTTGGAAATGTTCCAACTTTTTCTTGTATTTAGATAAATATTGTGCTATATTTTAGTTAGAAGAGGAGAAGAAATTAAGCTCTAATATGTCAAAATGTCAAATCAGAGTTGTTTTTTTCGTCTTTTAATAAATTTATTGTTGACATTTTTCTGATATGCTGATAAAATTTTATGTTGGTGGCATATCTTTTTATTTATATAAGAATTCCTACCCAAAAAATATACGTTAGGGGATGAAATAGTGGCATACAAAAAACAAAAATTTGGAGACCATAGAGAAAGAGTAACTTTCTCAAAAACTAAAAACGTTTTAGAATTATCAAATCTATTAGACGTACAAAAGAAATCATATGAAGATTTCTTACAAAAAGGGATTAAGGAGGTATTCGAAGATTTATTTCCAGTTGAATCATTCACTGGAAATGTTTCGCTTGAGTTCTTAGATTATTACTTTGACGAGCCTCGTTACTCTGTTAAAGAAACAAAAGAAAGGGCAGTAACTTATAGTGCACCTATGAAGGTTAATGCTAGAGTGTTCCTAAACGAAACAGGCGAAGTTAAAGAACAAGAAGTATTCCTTGGTGATTTACCAATGATGACTGAATCTGGAACCTTTATAATAAACGGTGTTGAAAGAGTAATACAAAGTCAGCTTGTTAGAAGTCCAAGTATTTACTTTGCAAGAGAAGTAGATAAAAACGGTAGACCTGTTATTTCTGGACAAGTTATACCAAATAAAGGTACTTGGCTTGAATTTGAACAAGATGCTAGAGATGTATTATATATAAGGATTGATAGAACTAGAAAAGTTCCATTAACTACATTTTTACGTGCTATAGGATTATCAAGTAATGAAGACATTACTAGAATTTTTGGTGAAAATGAGTTTTTAAATAACACATTTGAAAAAGATTCAACTAATAATACTGATGAAGCATTAATAGAAATCTATGAAAAATTACGTCCTGGAGAACCAGCTACACTTGAAAGTGCTAAGAACCAATTAGTTACACAATTCTTTGATAGATTCCGTTATGACTTAGCTAAAGTTGGTAGATATAAATATAATAAGAAATTAAATGTACTTGATAGACTTGTTGGATGCAAAATTGCTGAAGATATTAAAGATGGAAATAAAGTAATAGTTAAAAAAGGTACTTTAATTACTAAAGATTTACAAAATGAAATTAAGCCATTATTTGAAAATGGTTATGGTAAAAAAGAAGTTAAGATTAATGAAGAACTTGATAAATTTAATGTAGTAACTGAAGTTCTAGTATATGATAAAAATGATGAAGAAAAAGTTGTTAAAGTTATTGGTAATGACCAAAGTATACTTGAAAAAAGACTTACTATATCTGATGTATATGGTGCAGTTAGTTATTATTTAAATTTACTTGGTGGAATTGGATCTACAGATGAAATTGACCACTTAGGTAATAGACGTGTTAGACAAGTTGGAGAACTAGTTGAAAATCAATTTAGAGTTGGTATGGCTAGAATGGAAAGAGTTATTCGTGAACGTATGACTACTCAAGATCTTGAAAATGTAACGCCTAAGAGTTTAATTAATATTAGACCAGTCACTGCTGCATTAAAAGAATTCTTTGGTTCAAGTCAGTTATCTAAATTCATGGATCAAGTAAATCCAATTGCAGAATTAACTGATAAGAGACGTTTATCTAGTCTTGGACCAGGTGGATTATCTAGAGATAGAGCAGGTATGGATGTTCGTGACGTTAACCCAAGTCACTATGGTAGAATTTGCCCTGTAGAGTCTCCTGAAGGTGCAAATATCGGTCTTATTGCATCTTTATCTGGATATGCTAAAATTAACGAATATGGTTTCATTATGACACCTTATAGAAAGGTTGTTAATAAGAAACTTACTGATGAAATAGTTTATATGACTGCTGATGAGGAACAAGATTATTATATTACTCAAGCAACAGTACCTGTAAATAAAGATAATGAAATAGAAGCAAAAGAAGTAATTGTTAGATTTAATGGTGATGACTTACTAGTTAAACCAGAAATGGTTAATTATATGGATGTAGCTCCAAGTCAAATAGTATCACTTACTACAAGCTTAATACCATTCTTGGATCATGATGATGGTAAAAGAGCACTTATGGGTTCTAACATGCAACGTCAAGCAGTTCCTCTTCTTGTAACAGAAGCACCTTACGTTGGAACAGGTGTAGAAGCTGCAGTTGCTAAATACTCTGGTTCAAGTGTAGTTGCTAAAGCAGATGGTGTAGTTGAATATGCTGATAGTAAGAGAATTACTGTTAAAACTGCTAAAGGTGAAGATAATTATACACTTGTAGAATTTGAAAGATCTAATGATGAAACATGTATAAATCAAAAACCAATTGTAAAAATTGGAGATAAAGTAAAACGTGGAGAAGTAATCGCTGATGGTCCTTCAATGGATAAAGGTGAACTTGCTATTGGTAAAAATATGGTTGTAGCTTTCATGACATTCGATGGTTATAACTATGAAGATGCTGTTATCCTAAATGAAAGACTTGTAAAAGATGATGCATTTACTTCAATCCATTTACAACATTATGAAATCGAGTGCCGTGATACTAAACTAGGTCCTGAAGAAATTACTCGTGATATACCAAATATCAGCGAAGAAGCTCGTAAGAACCTTGATAAAAATGGTATTATTAAAATCGGTACAGAAGTTAAAGAAAATGACATATTAGTAGGTAAAGTTACACCTAAAGGTGTTCAAGAACTTACTAGTGAAGAAAAATTATTACATGCTATCTTTGGTGAAAAAACTAGAGAAGTAAGAGATACATCATTACGTGTTCCTCATGGAACTTATGGTATCGTACATGATATTAAAGTTTATACTAAAGAAAATAGTGATGAACTTGGCGCTGGTGTATCTAAGATTGTTAGAGTATATATCGTACAAAAACGTAAAATCCAAGTTGGAGATAAGATGAGTGGTAGACACGGAAATAAAGGTGTTGTATCATTAGTAGTTCCTGAAGAGGATATGCCTTACTTACCAGATGGAAGACCAGTAGATATTATGCTTAATCCAATGGGTGTACCTTCTCGTATGAACCTTGGACAGTTACTCGAACTTCACCTTGGTATGGCTGCTAAAAAATTAGGTGTATATACTGCAACTCCAGTATTTGATGGAGCATCAATCGAAGAAATCGAAAAGATGATGAAAGATGCTAAGATGGCAGATGATGGTAAAGTTACACTTATTAATGGTAGAACTGGTGAACCATTTGAAAACAAAGTCGCAGTTGGTGTTATGTACATGCTTAAACTTCACCACATGGTTGATGATAAATTGCATGCACGTTCAACTGGTCCATACAGCTTAGTTACTCAAGAGCCTCTTGGTGGTAAAGCACAATTTGGTGGACAAAGATTTGGTGAAATGGAAGTTTGGGCATTATATGCTTATGGTGCAGCACATGTATTACAAGAAATGATGACTGTTAAATCAGATGATGTAATAGGTCGTGTTAAAGTATATGAAGCTCTTGTTAAAGGTAATAATGTAACAGCTTCTGGTATGCCAGAATCATTTAGAGTATTAATTAAAGAATTCCAAGCTTTAGGTCTTGATATCGAATTTATTGATAACGATGATGTTAGACATGAACTAAAAGATCTTGAAGATGAAGAAGATAAAGAAGAAAATGCGATTTCAATCGATGAAATTGATTCTAAAACTCTTGAAATGATGAATGAAGTAAGTGAAGCTAAACTTGCTAAAAAAAGTGAACATAATAAAGATGAATCTGAAGAAGATATCGATGAAGAAGAAGGCGAATTAATCGAAGATGAAGAAGAAGACATCGAAGATACATTCGAAAGTGAAGAAGATATTATTGAAGATTTAAAGGAAATGGATGGTGAAGAATAATGTTAGATATTAATAATTATAAAGGCATTAGAATTTCCATTGCCAGTCCTGATAAAATAAGAAGTTGGTCTTACGGAGAGGTTAAAAAACCTGAAACTATAAATTATAGAACTTTAAGACCAGAAAGAGATGGATTATTTTGCGAAAAGATCTTTGGACCAACTAAGGATTATGAATGTTCTTGTGGTAAATACAAAAGATTAAGATATAAAAATGTAGTTTGTGATAGATGTGGAGTGGAAGTAACTCGTGCTAAAGTACGTCGTGAACGTATGGGACATATCGAGCTTGCTTCTCCATGTTCACACATTTGGTTCTTTAAAGGTGTTCCTTCTAAAATGGGATTAGTCCTTGATATGAGTCCTAGAGAACTAGAAGAAGTTATATATTTTGTAAGTTATGTTGTAATTGATCCAGGTAATGCACCTCTTGAGAAAAAACAAACTTTATCTGATAAAGAATACCGTGCTTACTATGAAAAATATGGAAATAGTTTTAAAGTAGGTATGGGAGCTGAAGCAATTAAAGAATTACTTTCTGAAGTTGATATTGAAGCTGAAATCGATGAAATCAGACATGAACTTGAAGGTGCAACAGGTCAAAAGAAGATTAGACTTGGTAAAAGACTTGAATGTTTAGTAGCATTTCATGAATCTGGAAATAAACCAGAATGGATGATACTAGATGCAATTCCTGTATTACCACCTGAACTTAGACCAATGATTCAACTTGATGGTGGTAGATTTGCTACATCTGACTTAAACGATTTATATAGAAGAATTATTAATAGAAATAATAGACTTAAAAAATTACTTGAACTTGGTGCACCAAGTATCATAGTTCAAAATGAAAAACGTATGCTTCAAGAAGCTGTTGATACATTATTTGATAATGGTAGACGTGGTAGAAGCGTAAGTGGAGCTGGAAATAGAGCTCTTAAGAGTTTATCAAGTGGTTTAAAAGGTAAACAAGGACGTTTCCGTCAAAACTTACTTGGTAAAAGAGTTGACTATTCTGGTCGTTCAGTTATTGCTGTTGGACCAAGCTTAAAGATTTATCAATGTGGTGTTCCAAAAGATATGGCTTTAGAGCTATTTAAACCACATGTTATTCACGAGCTTGTCGAAAGAGGAATGGCTCACAATATTAAAGGCGCTAAAAAATTAATAGATAATAAAGATGAATGTGTATGGGATATCGTTCAAGATGTTATTTCTGAACATCCAGTGCTTTTAAACCGTGCACCAACTCTTCATAGACTATCTATTCAAGCATTTGAACCAGTATTAATTGGTGGTAAAGCAATGCGTCTTCACCCAATGGTATGTTCAGGATTTAATGCTGACTTCGATGGTGACCAGATGGCTATTCACGTACCTCTTTCAGAAGAAGCACAAGCTGAAGCTAGAGTACTTATGCTTGCATCTAACAATATCTTAAAACCTGCAGATGGAACTCCAGTAGTTACACCAGGACAAGATATGATTATAGGTAATTATTATATTACTATTGAAGATGCAGGATTACCTAATGAAGGTAAAGTATATAAAAATTCAAGCGAAGCTTTAATGGCTTATGAAAGAAGAGAGATTAAACTTCAAACTAGAATTGTATTACCTGTTAAATCATTTAGACATAAATTATTTACAGATGATCAAAAGAATAAATATTTAGTTACTACTGCAGGAAAAATTATGTTTAATGAAATTCTTCCTGATACATTCCCTTATGTTAATGAACCAAGTAAAGAAAATATTGAAGGTATTACACCTGATAAATTCTTCTTAGAACCTGGCTCTAACTTTAGAGAAGAAGTTGCTAAAATGTCACTTACAGCACCTTTTGGTAAAAAGAATTTAAAAGCAATAATTGCACAAGTTTATGATAGATATAAAACTACTGAAACTAGTGTATTCCTTGATAAATTAAAAGATTTAGGATTTAAATATTCTACAATATCAGGATTAACTATTTCAATTACTGATATATCTACAAGTAAACATAAACAAAAATTTATCGATGAGGGTCAAGCTGTAGTTGATAAAATTAATAAACAATTTACTCGTGGTTTAATTACTGACCAAGAACGTTACAAACAAGTTTGTGATATATGGCAAGGTGTTACAAATAGAGTATCAGAAGAATTAAATGAAATCGCTGCACAAGATATGCATAATCCAGTATTTATGATGAAAAATTCTGGTGCGCGTGGATCTGATTCAAACTTCAACCAGATGAGTGGTATGCGTGGATTAATGGCTAAACCTAATGGTGAGTCACTAGAAATCCCAATTACTTCTAACTTCCGTGAAGGATTATCAGTTAGTGAATTCTTCTTATCAAGTCATGGTACTAGAAAAGGTAATGCCGATACAGCCCTTAAAACTGCAAACTCAGGTTACTTAACTAGAAGACTTGTTGATGTTGTACAAGATATAATTGTTAGAGAGGATGATTGTGGCGCCGTTGCTGGTCTTAAAGTAAGTGCTATAGTTGATAAAAACTCTAACAGTGTAATCGAACCTTTACAAGAGAGAATAGTTGGTAGATACGCTGCTAAAAAGGTAATTGATCCTGAAACTAAGAAAGTTTTAGTTGAAAAAGACTGTGAAATAACTGAATCGATTGCTAAAAAGATTATTAAAGCTGGTATTGATACAGTTGAAATAAGAAGTATTCTAACATGTAAATGTGACCATGGAGTATGTCGTAAATGTTATGGTAGAAACCTTGCAACTGGACTTACAGTTGAAAAAGGTGAAGCAGTTGGTATTATGGCTGCCCAATCAATTGGTGAACCTGGTACACAGCTTACAATGCGTACTTTCCACGAAGGTGGAGTTGCGGGTGCTGGAGATATCACACAAGGTTTACCACGTGTTGAAGAATTATTTGAAGCACGTACTCCAAAAGGAAAATCTACTATTAGTGAAATAACTGGTAAAGTAACTGTTATTGAACCAACTAATGGTAAATATAAAGTTGTAGTAGAAAATGATGTAACTGCTAAAGAACACATTACAAGCTATGCTGCAAAACTAACTGTAGAAGTAGGGGATGAAGTAAATGCAGGTGATAAACTTACTGAAGGTGCTATTAGTCCTAAAGAATTACTTGCTGTTACTGACCCACTAACTACTCAAAACTATATCTTAGATGAAGTACAAAAAGTATATAAATCTCAAGGTGTAGATGTTTCTGATAAACATATCGAAATAATTGCAAGTAGAATGATAAATAAGATGCGTGTAGTTGAATCTAATGATTCAGATATGGTCGCAGGACTTACAATTTCAATAAGAGAATTCGCTGAAAGAAATAAATCAGTACTTCTTAAGGGAGGCGTTCCTGCAACTGGTAGACCAGTACTTCTTGGTATTACTAAATCAAGTCTTGAAACTGATTCATTCTTATCTGCAGCATCATTCCAAGAAACAACAAGAGTTCTTACTGATGCATCATTAAAGGGTAAGACTGATTATCTAAAAGGTCTTAAAGAAAACGTTATCGTTGGTAAATTAATTCCAGCTGGTACAGGCGCAAAGGAATATTCAGATTTAGAAGTTACACTTGTTAATGAATCTTTAAAAGAAGATCCAAGCGAAGTATTAGAAGAAAAATTTATGGATGATAGTGAAGATACTGCAATTACAAGCACTGCAGTTGAAGCAGAATAAAAAGTGTGAAATCAATCACACTTTTTTTATAAATATTTAGATTTCGCATATACTATTAATGATATACTATTTGACATTTTCATAAAAAAGTAGTATATTTATATTGCCATTTACAATGGTGAAAATGTTTTCCGCTTCTGGATGGTGCGGATGATAAGTGATTCCAGGCGACAATGTTTTTCGCTTCCAGGTGGTGCGACTAATAAATGATCCTGGTTGAAAATGTAAGAAACTTCATCACTTGATGGAGTTTTCTTTTGATTTATGATATACTTTCTTGGGAGATGATATTCATGAAAATTAAAACAGGCTATTTATATCACATAAAAGATGAATATTTTGATTTGGTAAACGATGAAAGCTTAATGCAAAATCACGAAAGGGGCAAGAAAAGGCCGACATATTTTACGATAAAAGACAGGGATATATTATGGTTTATACCTATAAGTTCTAAAGTTGATAAATACCAAAAAATTATAGATAAAAAAATAGAAAAATATGGATTTTGTAATACTATAATTATTAGGAGAATTGCTGATGAAGATGCAGCAATTCTATTACAAAACGCCTTTCCAACTTTGGAGAAATATATTGATCATGTACATACAATAGATGGTGTCCCATTTAAAGTTCCAACAGATTTACAGCATGAAATAAAAAGTATGTTTAAAAATATGATTGGTCTAAAGAAAAGAGGAACTAATTTGTTTTTTTCTGATATAGATAATTTAAAAGTGAAAATGTTAGAAGAATTACAGTAATCATATAAAAAAACTTAAGTATCAAAGTGCTTAAGTTTTTTTCTATATAGCTCTATAATGGTTAGCATCTTTATATGGATTCTTCTTATCAATTTTATCTACAAATAAGATGCCATTTAAGTGATCAATTTCATGTTGGAAAGCAATTGCTAAATCTTCTCTAACTCTGTAAGTAAATAGATTACCTTCTTCATCATAAGCTTCTATTTTCGCTCTAGCGTATCTTGGAACAATTCCTTCAACCTCACGGTTTACGGATAAACATCCTTCGCCTTCTTCAACATAAATCATTTCTTCACTATGGGATATAATTTTTGGATTAATAATTACATAATTCTCAAATTTTCCTTTATCAAGTTCATTACATATAACAAATATTCTTTTAAGTTTACCAAGTTGAGGGAAAGCAAGTCCCATTCCAGGTCTAAGACCATATTTTTCAGAAACTTCTTCTATTTGACTTAGTTTTAAATACTCAAGAGCATCTTTAATAAGCTTTTTATCCTCTTCTGGAAGAGGAAATGTAACTTCTTTACTTACTTTATGTAATAATTTATCTTTTTCATCTAAAATTTTAATATCAGGAATCATTATACTCACCCCTTTAGTCATCAAGTATTTTACCAAATTTAGGCCAAAAATTCAATAATTATGCATAAATATTTAACAAAAGATAAAAATTATGCTAAACTTATAATAGGTGAGGTATATGGCAAGTAAGAAAAAATTAAAACTTAAAAAGGGAGTTAAAAAGAGATTATTTAGATTAATACTTGTCTTAATTGTTATTATTCTTGGTATAAAGGGATTAAGTATATATAAATATCATCAAACATATGAATATAAGCTTATTCAAATTGGATATACAAAAGAAGAAGCTAATAAACTAGAAGATAAAATTTCTAAAGAAGGAATAGAAAATCTTTTAAAGGATGATTCTAGGGATGATGATGTATTAGCTTTAGTAAGCGAAAAATACTATTTAAAAAGGAATTATGATTTATATTTAGATTATTATAAACATAATAAAAGTGATTCTTTTGAAAAAATAGTTGCAAAGGTTAATGCTGGTGCTTATAGAGAATTTTATAAAGATACACAGGAAACTGATACTAGTAAAGATATATTAGTGCTAGTAAATAAATATAAAGTTCTAACAGAAGATTATGAAGTAAATGATTTAAAAAAGATTCCTGCTGAATATTCATATGGAGAAGTTGAAGCTAGGGAAGAATGTTATAATGCGTATTTAAAAATGGCAAAAGCAGCTAAAAAAGATGGCATTTCTTTAATAGTTACAAGTGGATATAGAACATATGCCCGTCAAGAAGAAATATATATGGAAATGCGTAATAGTCAAGGTAAAAGATATGCAGATGCATATGCAGCAAGACCAGGTTCCAGCGAGCATGAAACAGGTCTAGCATTAGACGTATTTACATATTCAGCAACTACCGAAAATTTTGAGAAAACCGAAACCTATAAATGGCTTAATAAAAATGCTCATAAATATGGTTTTATAAGAAGATATGAGGAAGGAAAAGCTGATATAACAGGTTATAGTCCTGAAAGTTGGCATTTTAGATACTTAGGTGTTGACACAGCTACTAAAGTTAAAAACGCAGGCATAACTTATGAAGAATACTATGCTTATTACATAGAAAAATAATCGCTATCAAGCGATTATTTTGTTTTTTCTTTTTCTTTTATTTTAATTTCATCACAAACATCAAGGTCTGAAAAAGAACCAAATATATCTAAAAAATCATATAATTTAAAACTTGAATATCCGTTTTCATCAACTTTTACTTCAAATTCCTCAGAATTAACTAAATCATCAGATGGAATAGTGTCATGTGTGAAAACATAATCGTCATAATATTTAACTTTTACTATACTTTTACCTCGTTCATTTAATTTAACGATGATATCATCATTTTCTAATAAATCAAGATCGTTATTATATAATTTAGAAACTGTAACTAAATCAAGCTTTGAATATCCATTTTCATCTACCTTAACTTCAAATTCTTCTGAATCAACTTCTTCATTTGATGGGTACATTGAATTGTTGTTTTGGTAGTCTTTTTTGAATTTTTCTTTCAAATAATTTATTCCTTCTTCAGTTAATTTTACATTTAATTTTATATTTTCCATATATCCTCCTGATTATAGAATAGCACAAAATCAGAATGATTACAAATTTTTATAAATTAGGTATATATTTCCTTGGCAATAAATAGACATATATGGTATAATTGTCATAGTAAGATAAAAAATGGAGGATACCATTTGAGTGTATATGTTGTTGGTGAATAGAAGTTGAGAAAAGTAGTAGAGGATAATAAAAACTTAATTTTTAGTATTTCTAAAATTATGATAGTGATTTTAGCTTTTTTCGTGTGTTTTTCACTATCAAATAAACCAAACGAAAAAGAAATAAACACTAATCAAAAAAATTATAAAGTATACTTACAAACAAAAAATGGATATGAATTATCAAATAGTAAGTTATTCCCAAAAGCAGGATATGTATTAAATACTACAAAAAGTACATGCACTGGTGGTGGAACCCTAACTCAAAAAGAGAACTATAGTATTTCGTTTGTAGGAGAAGCACAAAATTGTACATTATACTTTGATACAACAGATGTAAATACATATACAATTAGTTTTAATGCCCATGGTGGAAGTACTCCTTCATCTATATCAAAAGAAGAAGGCCAAGAAGTAGGAACCCTTCCAACTTCAACAAGAGAAGGATATACATTTGAAGGTTGGTATACAGCCGAGACTGGCGGATTAAAAGTAGAATCAAATTATCAAATGCCAAGAGCAAATTTAGAACTTCATGCGCATTGGAAAATAAATGAATATGAAGTAACATATAACTCAATTGATACTGGTGGAACAACTTCAGCAATAAAGAAGAAATTTAATTATGGAACAAATATAGACTTAACTCCAACTGCAGTAAAAGAAGGGTATACATTTAGAGGTTGGAATGAACATACAACAGATAAATCAGCGTTAGCATCAAAAACAATGCCAGCAGAAAATATAACTTTATATGCAATGTTTGAAAAAGAAGTAGTAATAACATTTAATGCAAATGGAAATACAATAAGTAAGACGAGTGATAAATGTTCAATGTGGAATAATGATACATCATGCGCAATAATAAGCCCAACTATTACAGGCCCAGCAAATACACCTAATGTAATTGGATATAGTACTTCTGCTACTAGTCATGATTCCTCTTGGGGATCAGGTGCAAGCAAAAACGTTTCTAAAAACGATACATATTATGCTCAAACAAAATCTAATCAATCAACATATACAATTTCATACACAAAAGGTAAAGGAGTACAGTCACTTTCAAAAGAATCAGATAGTTGTAAAACAACTTTAACATATAATGGAGTAAAACCCGGAAACTTATGCGAAGTAACACTCCCAACTATAACTTTAAAAGCAGGATATGAAAATCCAGCATGGAGTGATGGTTCAAGCACTGCATCAGGCACTAAAAAGACTTTGACAGCCAATGCAACTTTAACTGCGTCCAGCACACCAATTGTCTATACAATAACATATGACCTTGATGGAGGTACAGTTGCAAATGCAAATCCAACAAGCTATACGGTAGAATCAAGTAATATTACACTTAATAATCCTGAAAAAAGTGGAAACATTTTTAATGGATGGACAGGATCTAATGGAACAACACCAGAAAAGACAGTTACAATAACTAAGGGAACCACTGGAAATAAAACATATACTGCT
>CADBKG010000006.1 GCA_902795215.1 uncultured Erysipelotrichaceae bacterium
AAGAAATAAAAAATAAACTAACAGAAGATGAGATATACTCTATAGCCAAGGATTATTCAAAAGAAAGACATAGAGTAGAAACATATTTTGAAGT
The DNA here is from genome assembly GCA_902795215.1 of uncultured Erysipelotrichaceae bacterium. GTDB lineage: Bacteria > Bacillota_I > Bacilli_A > RF39 > UBA660 > RUG11867. The sequence goes on from CADBKG010000006.1 coordinate 95, forward strand.
AGGCAAAATGCTTAGTGAAGCGGGTAAACATTACGGAGAAAACATAATTGGTAAGTATGCATCAAAATTACAAAAAGAAGTTGGTAAAAAATATAATTCTAGAACATTAAGAAGATATAAGCAGTTCTACTTGATATTCAAAGATCAAAAATGGTCGACAGTGTCGACCGTTTTATCCTGGAGTCATATTACGGAATTACTACCATTAAAAAATCAAAATGAAATTCAGTATTATTTTAATATCGTTTATAGTCAAAGGATTGGAGTTAGAGAATTAAGGCAAAAAATCAAATCAAAGGAATATGAAAGGCTGCCTGAAGAAACAAAAAGGAAATTGAAAACTAATAATGTAGAACCAGCAGTTACAGACTATATAAAAAATCCTATAGTTATTAAAAGTAATATAAGAGATAAAGAAAAAATAAATGAAAAGATAAAGATTAATACTTGAAGATATTCCTTCTTTTTTAAAGGAATTAGGTGAAGGATTTACTTTTGTAGAAAATGAATACAAAATCAAAATAGGAGAAACTTTTAATTATATAGATATACTTTTATTTAATTATATTTTTAATGCTTTTATAGTTGTTGAATTAAAAGCAGTTCCCTTAAAGAAAGAACATATTGGACAAATAGAAGTATATATGAATTATATAGATAAACATGTAAAAAATATTATTCATAATAAAACAATTGGTTTAATTATTACAAGAAAAAACAATAAATTTATTTTAGAGTATGCTTCTGACAAAAGAATACTTGCTAAAGAATATAAGATTATATAAATAAAAACACTCTTGATTTATATGTGTAAATAAATTATAATTAAATTGTAGATATTAAGTTATCTATTAGAAATGTAAGGAGAAAAATATGGGAACAACAAATGCCATATTGTTTCTTGTTATTGGACTTATTATAGGTGCAATTTTAGCACTTGTGATGGCTGTTTTAACTGGCTTTGGCGCAGGTAAAAAAGCAAATAAAATTATATCTGATGCAAAAAAAGAAGCCGATAAACATAAAAGGGATACTCTTTTAGAACTAAAAGAGGAATCTCATAAGTTAAAACTTGAGACGGACAAAGAGATAAAAGAAAGAAAAAGTGAACTTTTATCAAGTGAATCACGTTTACAAGAAAGGGAAAAATCTTTAGATAAAAGAGAAGAACTTCTTCAAAAAAGAGATAATTCTTTAGAAGAAAGAAATAACAATTTAACTTTAATGCAAGCAAAAGTCCAAGAAAAAGAAGCAAAAATGGACGAATTACTTAAGCAAGAAATGGAAAAACTAGAAAGTATTGCCAAATTTTCTAGAGAAAAAGCTCATGACTTAATTTTAGAAAGAGTCGAAGCAAGTATGGCAAAAGAAATCGCAGAGCTAATCAAAGAAAGAGAAGCAGAAGCAAAACTTGAAACTGATAAGAAAGCTAAAAACATGCTTGTTGAATCAATGCAAAGATATGCAAGTGATGTTGCATCTGAACAAACAGTTTCAACAATAACTCTTCCAAATGATGATATGAAGGGAAGATTAATTGGTAGAGAAGGTAGAAATATTAGAACCATCGAAGCTGTAACAGGAGTAGACTTAATAATTGATGATACTCCAGAAGCAATTACTATTTCATCATTTGATCCACTTAGAAGAGAAATTGCAAAAATAACAATTGAAACTCTTATTAAAGATGGAAGAATTCATCCTGCAAGAATCGAAGAAATCTATGATAAAACTTGTAAAGATATGAACGCAAAAATACTTGAAATTGGTAATGAAACACTTATTGATTTAGGACTTACTAAATTTGATCCAGAACTTGTTAATTTAGTTGGAAAATTAAAATTTAGAACAAGTTATGGTCAAAATGCACTAAGTCATTCAATTGAAGTTGCAAAAATATGTGGAACTATCGCAGGTGAACTTGGTGAAAACATAAATCTTGCAAAACGCGCAGGACTCTTACACGATATTGGTAAAGCAATTGATTCTGAAATAGAAGGAAGTCATGTTGAAATTGGTGTTACAATTGCTAAAAAATATCATGAAGATAAAGTAGTTATAAACTCTATTGCATCACATCATGGTAATACTGAACCTAAATCAGTTATTGCATGGCTTGTTCAAATTGCAGATACTCTTTCTGCAGCAAGACCAGGCGCAAGAAATGAAAGCTTAGAAAACTATATTCAAAGACTTGAAAAACTTGAAAGCATTTCAACAGATATAGAAGGTGTTGAAAAAGCGTATGCTCTTCAAGCTGGTAGAGAACTTAGAGTTATGGTTAGACCAGATGATATATCTGATGCAGAAAGTTATAAAGTAGCTCGTGACTTAAAAGAAAAAATTGAAAATGAAATGGAATATCCAGGAACTATCAAAATAACAGTCATTAGAGAAACAAGAGCACAAGAAGAGGCTAAATAAGCTTCTTCTTTTTATTTTGTTATGTTATAACAAAAAAACTGGAGGGTTTTATGGGTAATGTATATAAATATAAAGAAGAGGAAATATCAATAAGTGAAAATGGAAAAATAATCCGGATTTATGAATTTGAAGATTATTATGATTGGACTAAGGTTTATTATAGGTATGATGAAATATTTAATCATATGACAAAGTAATAATAAATATTGACAATTATCAATTGATGTTTTATAATTTTTATAGAAATGTAAGGAGATATTATTATGAAAAAAATGAATAACAAAGGTTTTACTTTAATTGAATTACTTGCGGTAATTATTGTACTTGGTGTTGTTATGGTTATATCAGTACCAAATGTAATGAATACAATGAATACTGCTAAAAAGAAATCTTTAAAAATATATGGAGAAAGAATTTTAACACTTGCACAAGAACAATATGCTAGTGAAACTTTCCAAGAAGGTAAAGTTTATACATTATCTGATTTAGGATTAAGCACTACTGGTGAATATACTGGATGTGTTATAATGAATGGAACAAGTACTGCACCTAAATATAGTGTATACTTATCAGATGATTCATACTGCTATAATAACGTAAGTGGTGATTTAATCGATACTGCAGAACCTGCTGAAGGTGATTGCACTGCAGAAGTTAAAAATGCATGTCATTTAAACTAACAACCTAAATGGTTGTTTTTTTAATGTTAATACTTTTACTTTTATTACAAATTTGATACAATAATTTTGGTGATATTTATGATAATTGGAAGTCATGTTAGTTTTAAAAAAGATCAACTATTAGATAGTGTCAAAGAAGCAATTAGTTATAATGCAAATACTTTTATGTTTTATACAGGCGCGCCTCAAAATACAATGCGTTCTAAATTAGATGAGGAGAAAAATAAAGAAGCCCTTAAATTAATGAAAGAAAATAAAATAGACATTAATAATGTTGTTTGCCATGCTCCATATATTGTAAATCTTGCTAATAATAAAGAGCTTGATAAATATAGGTTTAGTATAAGCTTTTTAACAGAAGAAATTAAAAGATGTGAAGCTCTTGGAATAACAAAAATAGTTCTTCACCCTGGAAGTAGTGTTGGAATTGATAGAAAAGAAGCATTAAAGAATATTATTTATGCTTTAAATATGGTTTTAGAAAACGATTTAAGTGTAGTAATTTGTCTTGAAACAATGGCTGGTAAAGGCACAGAGCTAGGAATTAATACAGAAGAACTAAAAGCAATTATAGACGGAATAGAAAAACAGGATTTAATTGGTGTGTGTTTAGATACATGTCACCTTAATGATTCTGGTGTTGATTTAAATAAATTTGATGAATACTTAGAAGCCTTTGATAAAAAAATAGGATTAAATAAAGTAAAAGTTATTCATATTAATGATAGCAAAAATATAATTGGTTCTCATAAAGACAGACATGAAAACATTGGATTTGGAACAATAGGTTATAGCACGCTAGTAAATATAATAAATGATAAAAGATTCGAAAATATTCCAAAAATACTTGAAACACCTTATGTTGGAGATACTGATGATGATAAAAACAGATTATATCCTCCATATAAATATGAAATTGAGATGATAAAAAATGGTGTATTTGATATGAATTTAAAAAATAATATAAGAAAAGAGTATAAAAAATGAAAAAAGTATTTAGTGTAATTATAGTCGTTTTAATAATAGGAATATGTGTGTTATTTTTAAAAAGAGAGAAACCTGTGGAAAACAATATCATTTCAAGAGGATGTTTTGATCATGAAATAACTAATGAAATAGTTGATTTAAATAAAAATGAACATCAAAAATCAAAAGTTACTGTTAAAAATTCATGTGATAATTCTTTTGAATACTATTTGGTTTTGAGTGTTAAAAATGATTCTGTTGATGATAATAAAGTAACTCTTTCATTTAATGGTAACAATGATAAAATAAGCGACTTAGAGAAAAATACAAGATTTAATGTAACAACAGGATATTTAAATAGCTATATTTTATATACTGGTGAAATTAAAAAAGGCACAAAAGAAAATTTCGAATTTGATTTTAAAGCAGATGAAAAAATAAAATGGAATGGTGAAATAAAAGTTGTAGGTATCAGCCTATAGCTTTTTTTAAATATCTAAAACTTAAAAATATAGTTGTAAATATATTAAGAATTTCACCTATAATAAGGGTATAAATACCTATTTTTAAAGGACTTAATATAATCATAAAAATAGTTTTAATTATAGCACCAATAGAAGAGGCCATAAATGCTTCTTTTGGTTTGTTAATAGCGCTTAATGCACTATTTAGTGGGCCTTCTAAATTATAAAAAGCAAAGGCAAATGCTAAACATTTTATATATGTAGCCCCCTTAGTTGTATTATATATTATATCTAATAAAAATTCAGGGAATAGAAAAACAATTATATTAGTTAAAACACTTAAAGAAAAGGTAATTGTTAAAGATTGTTTTAATCGTTTTTTAATCATGTATTTATCGTTTTTAGAATAAGCCTTACTGATTTCGGGAACTAAAGCAGTACTAACAGCTTGAACCAAAAATGACGGTATCATAAGAAGAGGAAGTGTATAAGCATTATAGATTCCATATTCGTTAACTATAAATCCATTTGAATATCCAAAGAACATAAGAGTTTTAATAAGTATAACTGGCTCTAGAAAATATAATACATTACCAAGTAGTCTTCCTCCTATTGAAGGCACAGACAAGCTTAAAATATCTTTTGTAATAGTATTATCATATTTAATATTTTTTATATTAATTCTATTTGGTAAGAATAATAAAAATATAAGAATTTGAACTATTTCAGAAAGAACACTAAGAGCTATAAATCCAGATACTGCATAAATATATCCTTTGAGTAATAATTTTGGAAGAATTAAAAGAATAATTCCAAGTCTAACTATTTGTTCTAAAACATTTGAAATAGTATATGGATACATCTTTTGTTTTCCAAAATAATAACCTTTTAGAAGTGAAGAGATAGAAACAAATGGTAAAACCAAACTCATAGATTTAATCGGTAAGATAGCATCACTATTATTAAGTAAGTTACATGCTATATATGGCGCAGTATTTAATATTATTAATATCATAACTATATTCAAAATAATAATAACCGGCAATATACTAGTAGCAATCTTTTTAAAAGACACTTTATTTCTTGCAACAATTGTACTTATTGCAACAGGTAAGCCCATTTGAGTAAGTGCTAAAAATAAAGAATATGTTGGTAATACTAAACTATACAAATTAATCCCATCAGCATTTAAACTTCTAGTAAAAATGATTCTAATAACAAAACCAAGTAATCTAGTTAATAATGTACCTATAATAAGAGTAATAATATTTTTTAAAAATATATTTTTTTTCATAATAAAATATATATAAAATAATAACTTTTTATGATATAATTACATTAGAAATAGAATAGAGGTAATTATGGATAATGAAGATAAAAAGACAGTTTTAATTTCACTGGTTTTAGTTATTTTAATCCTTATATGTTTTATATTTTATCAACGACATAATATAAAGGACTTAAAATCGCAACTTGGTGATAGTTATACAGAGGAAAAAGTTAGTTATACAAATAATCAATTGCAAGGTTTTTATCAATTCAAAAGTGAAGATAATTCAGATTATAAAGATACCTATAGTTTATATTTATATGAGAATGGAAGATATACACTTCACTATGAAACTAAAGGCAAAGAAAATGCTAGTGATACTTATGTAGGAATATATACTATAAAAGATAATATTGTATATTTAAATGATTTAGTTCAAGTAGGTAAAAATGCTAAATATTATGTAGAAATTACAAGGGAACTTAAAATTACTAAAAGCAATAATTTAAAAAGTAATGAAGTTTCACCAACTAATCCAAATGTAAGTAATTATACTTTAAAGAAAACAAATGATACTAATGCAATAGAAAATTTCACAAATAAATATAATAATTCAAAACTAATAGAGAAGTAAGGAGTAAATTATGGAAAAAAGAAGTAACAAAGGTTTAATTGTATTATTAATTATAATTATTTTAGGTTTATGTGCCTATATTGGATATGATAAATTTGTTAAGAAAGAAGCACCAAAAGAATGCACAATAAAAGAATCTACAGAATCAACAAAACAAGAAGAAACATATACATATAAATCTCTAGCAGGACTATATAGATTTGAAAAAAGAACTAGCGTAACAGGTGGTAACGAGTATTTAGATCAATATTCTGTTTATCTATATGATAATGGTCAATATTCAAGTTATAATATGACAATAGAAGATGGAGAGTCAGCATCTGGAGGATTTGGCAATTATGTAATAGATGGTGAAAACATTACATTATATAGACTTGCAGAAACTGCTAATCAATCTGGTGCAGTATTATCATATGGAGAAAGAAAACTAACAATTATAGATGAAAACAAACTTCATTCTAATGAAAAATCAAACACAAATAACAGCATTACATCATATGATTTAGAAAAAGTAACTGATAAAACAGAAATAGATAAATATTTAAAAAGCAATGATATAAAAGTAAGAATACAAGAAGAAATGTTTAATTAATAAAAAGTAGAGTTAATAGAAAAAAAGAGTAGGTGATTAAAATGCATAATAAAGAAATAAAATGGCTATTTTTAACCACAGTTTTTTTCATGTTTACTAGCTTTGTTAATGCTGAGACACTTACTTATAATATATGTAGCACATGCGAATATGCACATTTAGATGATGTGTTGAATTCTGTTAATTCTATAAATTCGCTCGATGATAAAGATATTATAATAAATTTTGAAACAGATGATACTTTTATTCATCAAAAAGAATTAGGTAGAGAAAACAATCGAGCTAATTCAATTACTATAAATGGTAATGGTTATAATCTAACTAATACCGATCAATTATTGTTTGAAATATTTGCTCAAAAAATAGAAATTAACAATTTGAATGTTTTACCAATATTTGATAATGAAGGTTTAGATTTTTTTGAGCATATATTACCAAAAAATCAAAGCAAGGTTTTTCTTATAGTTTTGAATTCAACTGAATTATCAACTATTAATAATAGTAAAATGTATTATGTTTCATCAACTCATAGTAAACTAATTCTTAACTCTTCAGTGATTAATGTGTTATATAGTGAAAATCTCACATCAAATAATTCTGATATAGGATTTGTATTTCAAGAAACTGAAATATCTAAGATTTATAATTTGAATAATACATCAATTAATAACTTTATAGGAAAAATGGGTAATTCTGTGTTAAAAGTAATTATTAATGCCAATTTAACTGTCAAAAATTGTTTGTTTAAAGAAGATTTGTGCTTTTATGGAACTAGTGCAAATATTTATAATAGTAATATTAATAAGGTGTTTAACATGGCTGAAACAGAAAATGAAAATACACTTAATATATTTAACTCAAAAATGAATGGAATAACTTATTCAAATCTTAATAATGAAGAACAAATAGGTAATGTATTTGATAATAATTTTTCTATTAATGACTCAAATACTTGGCCAAAAGATATAATAGATTATAATGCAAACACCTATATTCATTATGATGACACTATAATTCTAAAATCAGGGGAAAAAATAGATTTGAAAGAAAAGTTTGGATTTTCTAATAATAATTTATGGTCACTTGAAGATAATATAGCTGAAATTAATGGAAACATATTAACAGCAACTAAGGAAGGAAGGACTAAACTTATATTACTAGCTGATGAGAACCATTTTTTATACAATATTAATCTTGTAGTAGAAAAAGAAACTCTCCCTGAAAAGATAGATAAGATGACTATTAAAGTACCTATTACTGGTAGTGTAGTTAAAGAATGGGTTATAGGATTAATAGTTCTAATTGTGGGTGTAATTGGAATGTGTAGTTACATGCTAATAAGGAGGAAAAAATAATCCTCTTTTTTATTTATGTTTTTCTTTAAAAAAACGAGGTATTATGATAAAATTATATTGGTGATTTAAGTGGAAGGTGAAACCTTAGAACAAAAATTATTTAATAGAGTTAAACCAGCACTAAAAAGTAAAATTAAAGAAATAAAAAGGTTAGGTATAAATAATATCAGTGAGGATTTTCTTTTTGAATATTTAAAAAATAATATATGGAAACAAAAGAAAAACTTGACATTAGGAGAAATTGTTAACGATATACTTATGTGTGACAATAATGCTTTTATAGAATTTTTGGAAAAGAGTGAACAAAAGTGAAACAGGAACTAAAAAAAGATTTTATTAAAAGAATAGAAGAGTATGTAGAAAATGAAGATAAGGTCTTAATATATAAAGCTCTTGATTTTGCATGCGATAAATTATCAGGATATAAAACATATGATAAAAAAGCTTATATTAATCATATTCTTAGAAGCACTATTACATTAACTAAATTACATAGTGATAGAGATACTATAATAAGTGGATTAATTAATTGGGTACCAGTATTAAATGAGAACATAACACTTGATGATATTGAAAAAGAATTTGGTAAAGATGTTAAAAAAATAACTGCAAGTTTAATGAAAATTAATAAACTAAAACTTCAAAAAGATGATGCAGAGTCAACAATGTATTTAAGAAAAGTACTTGTTGGACTTTCTACAGATGTTAGAGTAATTATTATTAAACTTGCTGAAAGATTAGATAACTTAAAATATGTGTATACAAAACCAAGTGATGCACAAAAACAAAAAGCTTTAGAGACAGAGAATGTTCTTATTCCAATTGCACATAGATTAGGTATTAACTATATTAAAAGTGAATTAGAAGATTTATGTTTGAAATATTTAAGACCAGAAATATACAAAGAGATAGAAGAAGAACTTGATACAACAAGAAATGAGCTTACTGCAAGACTTGAAGAAATGAAAGATGAACTTTCTGATATGATAGCAGAAAATAACATCAAATTTAGAATAAAAGCTAGAGTTAAGAGTGTTCATAGTATATATTCAAAACTTTCTAAAGGTAAGAAGATGAGTCAAATATATGATATACTTGCTCTTAGAATTATTACAAATAGAGTTAGTGATTGTTATCAGATTATAGGACTTATACATGCAAAATATAAATCTTTACCTAATAGATTTAAAGATTATATAGCAAAACCAAAAGAAAATATGTATCAAAGTTTGCATACTGGAATAGTTGGTCAAGATGGAAGTATTTTTGAAGTTCAAATAAGAACAGAAGAAATGGATGAAATCGCAGAGCATGGTATCGCAAGTCACTGGTCATATAAAGAAAAAGGTTCTAAAATGATCCAAAATTTAATGGAACAAAAATTAGAGATTTTTAGAAGCTTAATGGATATAAATGATGATAAACAAGAAGTAGAAGATGATTTTAAAGACAATTTCATAAATGAGATGATATATGTTTATACACCAAAAGGGGATGTACTAGAACTTCCAATAGGTTCAACTCCCGTAGACTTTGCATATAAGGTTCATTCACATGTAGGTGATACCATGGTTGGGGCATTTGTAAATGATCAGATGGTTCCAATAGATACAAAGCTTAAAAATGATGATATAGTTAGTATTAAAACAAGTAATAATTCGACTCCAAAAAAAGAATGGCTTAACTTTGTTAAAACTAATCAAGCGAAAAATAAAATTAAAGCTTTCTTTAGTAAACAAGATAGAGAAAAATATATTGAAAAAGGTGAAGAATTATTAGAAAGAGAAATTAGAAAAAGAAAATGGAGTATTAACGATACTTTAACTAAAGATAATATTAATAAATTAGTTAGTACGTTAAAATTAAAAGATTATGAAGATCTAAAATTAAGTGTTGGATCTCTAAGATATACAGCAAGTTATGTTATGAGTCTTCTTGTTGAAGATAAACATGATATTTCAGATGTAATACTTGAAAAAATAACTTCTCATGTAAAAGATACTAATAATTATAAAAATGATATTATTGTCGCTGGATGCGATGATATATTAGTAACAATTGCCAATTGTTGTAAACCAGTATATGGTGATGAAATAGTTGGCTATATAACTAAAGGCAGTGGAGTATCGATTCATAAAAAAGATTGTCCAAATGTTAGAGAAAAAAATGATAGAATTGTAAGCGTATCTTGGAACAATAATAAAGAAGTTGAAAATTATATAGCAAGATTACTTGTAAAAACTGATAATGATGACAATAATGTTCTAGATATAGTAACAAAATGTAGTCAAAGAGGATTATCAATCGAATCTATAAATACAAATAATAATATAGATTATGAAGTTCTTGTTAAAGTACCAAATGTTGATAAACTATCTCAATTTATGGTTGATTTAAAAGAATTGAAATTTGTTAAAGAAGTTGAGAGAGTTAATAAATAAAGAATAAAAACTTGCTTTTTATTAATAATATTAATATAATTAACTTAGGAGGAAATGGTAATATGGCTAAAAGTAAAAAGAAAGGGAATAATATAATTGCATATGTTTTATTTGCACTTATAGTTATTGGATTAATATGTTTTATAGTTTTTAGAAATAAAGACGATAAGAATGTCAAATCGACTAAAGACGCATTAGAAAAAGAAACTGTAATAGAAAGAGATTCTGTATTTTACCTAAATAAAGATAAAAAAGCCTATTTAAAATTTTATGAAGGTGGAGCATATGAATATACTTATTATAATAGTAAAGGAAAGATAGAAAAAGAAACTGGTTCATATGTTATTGATGAAGGTGGTCTATCTGCGACAATTGGTTATGAAACTAAAGCTGAAGTAATGGGTGACTTTGTTGAGATTAAACCAATTAAAGAAAAAAATAAAAACAAATATAAATATCAAAATTATGTAGATGCTAATAAAATGGAAGCATTATATAAAAAGATTGAAAAGAAAGTAGTTGCCCAAACAAAGGAACTTGAAAATAACAAAAAGAATGCAAAAACAGAACAAGTTGACGTAAATATTAAAGAATGTTATAGATATAAAGAAGGAATTAATATGACATATGAAAATGAACTTATTTGCATTATTGATAAAGATATATATTTAGAAAATTATAAAAAGAGCAAATGTAAAATTGATGAAGATAATAAATTTGGTAATTATGCCAACGGAAATGGAACATGCGAAAAAGACCATGTTGCAAGTACAGGATACTATAAATTTGATTTAATAAACGATTATGATTTATTAGTTGTATATGCTCAATTATAATTTGACTTAAATTTATAAAAATGATAATATAATAAACATTAAAAAGCGATTCATTTGAAGTAGTTAATTTCATATGATTTATAGAGAGTCTATGGTTGGTGGAAATAGATAAAATGAAATTAATGAATTACGTTTGATGATTTTAAACGGGTAGTTTCGTTATAAACTAATAAGGTAAATTTATTTTACGAATAAAGGTGGTACCACGTGACTCACGTCCTTTTGGATATGGGTCACTTTTTATTTAGAAAGGGAGATTAAAATGACATTTTTTGAAGAATTAAAATGGAGAGGTCTTATTAAAGATATGACCAACAATGAAGATTTTGAAGAAAAACTAAACAAAGGAGGAATGATATTCTATTGGGGAACAGATCCAACCGCGGATAGTTTGCATATAGGACATTATTCATCACTTCTTATGGCTAAAAGACTTATGTTACATGGACATAAACCAATACTTTTAATTGGTGGTTCTACTGGAATGATAGGTGATCCAAGACCAACTGCAGAAAGAGAAATAATTGATAAAGAAGAAGTGTTTAAAAATGCAGAATGTTTAAAAAAACAAGTTGCAAGTATAGTTGGAGAAGATGTTGAGTTTGTTAATAACTATGACTGGACTAAAGATGTAACATTCTTAGATTTTCTAAGAGATATTGGTAAATACATAAATGTTAATTACATGCTTAGTAAAGATATTATTAAAAGAAGGCTTGATACAGGAATTACTTATGCTGAATTTTCATATACATTACTTCAAGCTTTTGACTTTTTAAAATTATTTGAAAGTAAGAATTGTGAACTTCAAATTGGCGGATCAGACCAATGGGGTAATTTAACAAGTGGTGTTGAATTAATTGGTAAAAAACTAGGTAAAGAAGCATATGCTTTTACAATGCCTTTAATACTTGACGCAACGGGTAATAAATTCGGAAAAAGTGAAGGTAATGCTTTATGGCTAGATATCAATAAAACTTCTGGTTATGATATTTATCAATATTTAATTAATTCTAGTGATGAGAAAGTTGAAGAATACTTAAAAGTATTTACATTCTTATCAAGAGAAGAAATTGAAGATATTATGAAAAAACATAAAGAAAAACCTGAGGATAGACTTGCTCAAAAAACACTAGCATACGAATTTGTAAAAGATCTTCATGGCACAGAAGAAGCTGATGCTGCTAAAAATAAAAGTGAAGCACTATTTGGAAAGATGGATACAGATTCACTTGAAATAGAAGAAATAGAAGCTAAAGTTGGTTCTAATATATTAGATGTTTTAGTTTCGGCAGGTATTACACCTTCTAAATCAGAAGGAAGAAGACTTGTAACGCAAGGTGGAATAAGTGTAGATAGCGAAAAGATACTTGATCCTAACTTCATAGTAGAAAATGAAGTAGTAGTTATTCAAAAGGGTAAAAAAGTATTTAAGAAAGTAAAACTAACAAAATGATAATAGTTGTAACAGGTCCAACTGCTTCAGGTAAAACCAAACTATCAGAAATCTTAGCCAAAAAGTATAATGGAATTATTATAAATGCTGATTCGATGCAAGTTTATAAAAAACTTGATATAGGCACCGCTAAAGTTAAAAAAGAAGAAATGGAAGATGTTCCTCATTATTTATTTGATATTTGTAATCCAGAGGATGAATATAGTGTATATGATTATCAAAGAGATGCTCGTAAAATAATAGATGAAAATAAGAATAAAACAATTATTTTAGTAGGTGGAACAGGATTATACATAAAAGCAGCTTTATTTGATTATAAATTTGAAGAGCAAGAAGAAAAAGAGACTTATGATGATTTAACTAATGAAGAGTTATATAATATGGCAAAAGAAAAAGGATATGATATTCATATAAATAATAGAAGAAGACTTATTAATGCACTAAACAAAAAAGAGCAGTCTAATAACAAAAATGATTTATTATATGATGCAGTATTTATAGGTCTTAAACCTGATAGAAGTATTCTTTATGAAAAAATCAATAATAGAGTAGATGAAATGATAAAAGAAGGTCTTATAAATGAAGTAGAAACTCTATATAAAGAATATGGAAATGTTAAATCATTAAAATCTGGGATTGGATATAAAGAAATAATTGATTATTTAGATGGTGAAGTGACTTTTGAAACAGCAGTTGAACTAATTAAAAAAAGAAGCAGACATTATGCTAAAAGACAATTCACTTGGTTCAATAATCAAATGGATATGAAATGGTTTAAAACGGATTATGATAACTTTGATAATACAATAAAAGAAGTTAATAATTACTTAGAAAAAATCATTTAACTTCTTTTTGTTTGGTTGAATTTGAGATTAGAATATAATATAATTTATATGTGATGTTTATGAAAAAGAAAATAACAATAGGATTATTTGTTGATTCATTTTTTCCTATGATAGATGGTGTTGTTTCAGTCGCAGATAACTATGCAGTAAGACTTGGAAAATACGCGAATGTAATAGTTTTTGCACCTAGATATGATAAAAATTATGATGATAATAAGATTCCATATACTGTTGTAAGATGTAAAAGTTATAAACTACATTTTATAGATTATTCTTTAAGCACTCCTAAATTAGATTATAAATTTTTAAAAAAGTTGGATAGTTATAATTTAGATATAGTGCACATCCATTCTCCATTTATGATGGGAAGAATGGGGCTTACATATGCTAAAAAAAGAGGAATACCTGTAATTGGAACAATGCATTCTCAGTTTAGACAAGATTTTTATAGAGCGACTAAAAATAAATACTTATCAGAAAAACTAAATAAAAAAATGGTAATTGAACCATTTGAAAAATGCACTAAATGCTATGCTGTTAATCATGAAATTGCGAGAATATATCATGAGGAATATGGATATAAAGAAATGCCAGAAGTACTTGGAAATGCAACTGAAATGAAACCTGCAAATAAAAAAGAAGCAAGAAACTACATAAATGAAAAGTATCATTTAGATGATAATCAAAAAGTACTTTTATTCGTAGGTAGAATCAATGCTCTTAAAAATATTTACTTTATAGTTGATGCTTTAAAAGAATTAAAAAAGATAAGCGATATTGATTTTAAAATGCTTTTTGTTGGAAGTGGACAAGATGAAGAAAAACTAAAAGAATATATAATTAAAAATAAATTAAGTAATAACATAATTATGTGTGGTAGGGTAGCGAATAGGAAAAAATTATCATACTATTATCAAAGGGCAGATTTATTTTTATTCCCATCTTTATATGATGCATCATCAATTGTTCAAATAGAAGCTGCATCACAAAAAACGCCAACTTTATTTATAGAAGGCGCTGCAACTATAGGTAGTATTAAAAATAACATTGATGGATTTATATCAGAGGATAACTATAAAGCATACGCTCTTAAAATAAAAGAAATAATGGAAGATGAAAAACTATATAAAAAAGTTTCAAACGAAGCTTATAAAAAAGTATATATAACTTGGGATAAACAAATAAAAAATGTATATAATGAGTACTTAAAAGTAATAGATGAAAATTCTTAAGGAGATATAATGAAAATAAATACTGATATACTTAAATCTTATAAAGATCCATTTGGAAATAAAAAACAATACAACGAAGGTTATAGATTAGTTTATTTTTATGATGATAACAAATATGAAATAGGCGCTTATAGTAATAATATTGAAAATTTTATGTATGAATTTTCAAAAGCAGAAGAAACGCCATTTGATAGCTCTATACCAGCTTTTATATCAACGTCTGATTTGTTAAAAAAATTACTTGAAGAAAAAAATGATGTAAAATCAATTGCAATATATAATATAGATGGAACCCTTGTTGATGAAGAGCCTAATTTTAGTCATGAAACTTGATTTTTTTCATAAAATATAGTATAATGTCACTTGTGTGGTGCATTATGCTAGTCATTATACTGTTTGAAGATGGGGCTAAAAATCCATCAATTGTAAAATGACACTTTATATATGTGCTTTGGTTGCCCAAACTGGGGTGCATTTATAATTTAAGATTTAAGGATAAGTGCAATGGCATGCATCTGATAATTCCTTTTATCACGTCAATTTAGTAGAATAATATAATAACTTACATGATGTGAGTGGTTCTTCTGGGATTCACGATTACTATAGTGATGAAACTAGAACTGCAAAAGCATATAAGGATAGTCACTAATGTTTGGGAAAACCTCTAGCGTGTATATATTACAAGTATTAAAGTGCGGACTAAGTGGCAATCGAGCAGCTAGCAATAGTTTTTTGGTTTAAAGCGAAAGCGCCGAGGAGTAATCCGAGGTATCCAAAAAGAGAAATTCAGCTCGACCAAAGCCGTAAAGTTGATTTGTAATATACCATACAACTGTAATTACTTTAGCCTGTTGGTTAAAGTTTTTATTTTGTTAAAAAAAGGTGTAAAACAACCTTCTTTTTTTATGAATGTTTACAAAAAAACAAGAATTTAGTAAAATATTAATAGAGAGGTCAAAATGAAAAACGAAAACAAAAAATGGATTATAACAGTATTTATATTAACATTTATATTATCAGTATTATTTAGTGCTACATCTAATTTAATTGCAGAAAGTTTTAATAATGTAGTTTTATTAATAATACTTCTTATAACCATAGGAATAGGAATACTCCTTGATGTAGTAGGGACAGGGACTATAAGTGCTAGAGAAGCTACATTTCATTCACTTAGTTCTAAAAGAGTCCATGGGGCTAGAACAGCAGTATTTATGATTAAAAATTCTAGTAAAGTATCTTCAATATGTAATGATATAGTTGGAGATATATGTGGCATAATTTCTGGTTCAATTGGAACTATGCTTGCAATTAGTATAAGTACGACATATGGTTTTAGTAATACAATAGTAAGTATTATTCTTGCAGCATTTATTTCTTCTATGACTGTTGGTGGTAAAGCAATTTTTAAACAGGTCGCAATTAAAAATGCAAATAAAATAGTTTTAAGGGCTGCTAAAATAGTATCGTTTTTTGGAGGAGAGAAATGAAAAAATATTATAAGTTTAATTTAGATATGGTTTGGGCAAATGTTATTGCAACCATAGTATTAGTAGTAAGTGCAGTGGCGTTTTTGTTTTTTGATAGAACATATCAAATGGATATCAATATAATTATATATATGGTTTTATATCTTGCACTACATGAGGTATTTCATGGTATTGCGTTTTCTATCTATGCAAAAGATGTAAAAAATATTAAATACGGCGCAGCTTTAGAAAAGGGAGTTTTTTATGCAATGTGTCAAGAAAGAATTAATAAAAAAGCAATTATTGTTTCGCTATTATTTCCATTTATATTCTTAACAGTAATTGCACTTCCTATAGGTGTTTTAATACACTCAGAAAATCTTATTATACTTGCTTTAATAAACTTTTCAGGTGCAACAGGGGATTTATTTATGGTTAATTTAATTCGTAAGATGCCAAAAGATATAGAATATATTGATTATGATAATTCAGTTGGTTGTTATCTTTTAAGTAAAGAAGATTTATC
The DNA here is from genome assembly GCA_902795215.1 of uncultured Erysipelotrichaceae bacterium. Lineage (GTDB taxonomy): Bacteria > Bacillota_I > Bacilli_A > RF39 > UBA660 > RUG11867. The sequence continues at coordinate 17,282 of CADBKG010000006.1, forward strand.
AAAGTATAAAGCTATTGGATTAAAATATGTAGAGTCTGGAAAAGATGAAGATAAACTTATAAATAAAGATATAAAAAGAATTACTATTTCTAAATGGTCTGTTATTATACTAGCTATTTTAGTTGTAGATTATATTATACTTAAATTATTATAAAAAAAAGCCTTACACAAATAGTAAGACTAAAATACCAAGTATTACAAGATATATGGAGAACTTTGCAAGTTTTCCTTTTTTTACGATATCAAAGAACCAAAGACTTGCAAAATATGTCATAACCATACTTGCTATAAAACCAAGTATATAAGGAAGTACTAGATTACTTTCAAGAGTTGCAAGATCACTTACACTAAATATAAATGAACCAATTGATACTGGTAAGTAAAGCATGAAAGCGTATTTTAAAGCAGTATCTCTTTTCATTTTAACAAGTAATGCACCGACAATGCATGCACCACTTCTGCTTATCCCTGGTATAAGTGCAGCCATTTCAAATAAACCTACTATAAGTGCATCCATGTATGTTATTTCATTATCTTTTTTAGATCCTTTTGCATCTTTAACAAAATATAATAGAAGTGCAGTTATTAAAAAGCTTACACCTAGTAATTTAGGGTTAATTAAAGCTTCAATTTGATCCTTAAATAAAACTCCAACTATTCCCGCAGGAATACTTCCAACTATTACAAGTAATGCATATTTAAATTCTTCTTTAATCTTTTTATCTTTTCTTTTTTCTTTATTAAAAATATATGTACAAAAAGATTTAATCAAAGAAATAATATCTTTTCTAAAAATATAGAATATTGCAATAAATGATGCAAAATTTAATACTATTTCAAAGTTAAGATCACTAAAAGTATCAGTATTAAAAAGATATCTTGCTAAATATAAATGTCCACTAGAACTAATTGGTAGTGGTTCTGTAAATCCTTGTAAAAGACCAAATAAAATATATTTAATAATAATTCCTATCATAAAATCACCTATTTAATTATATAATAAAAATGTAAAAAGAGAAATAAAAAAATAGGGTGAATGTAAAATAAAAGTAATAACTTATCTATTTGGGATATTTTTGATTAGTATATCACTTACATTTATGTTTTTATATACAAATCTATTTTTACTTGGATATTCTTTATTAGATTATTTAAAATTTATTTTTACAAAAGTAGAAGTGTTATGTATTTTTTTAGGAATATTTTTAATAATAAAAGTGTATAAAGAAAGGTAGAATATGAAAAGAAACTTTATAGAGGTTAATTTTAATGGCTTAAAACCTTATGAATGGGATAATTATTTAATTATTGATAATATTAAATTAAAAAGGGTTAGTACCAAAACGATTAAAGATATTATGTCATATGAATCAATAATAGATACTAATGAAAAATATATGCTTTTAAGTGATGGCCATAATTCTATTGTAATTAAACTAGGTGAAAGGGGAAAGGTAGTAAAGAGAAGTTTTTTGACTTTTGATAGAGAACTTGATATAGATGAATATGCTTCTATGAAAAAGATTCAAAAAATTAATTATAAAATAACAGACAAAAAAATAAAGTATGATAGCGAGTTATATGAAGAAAAAAATATAAAAAAATATCTTGTAAACATAATTAAAACTTCTAAAGATGAAGATAAGATAAAATATCTTTATTATCTATATTTTGATGAAATAAAAAATTATTCAAAAGAAAAACTTATTAAATTCATAAATAGTAATGAATCTAATAAGTATTATAAATTATATGAGTTTTTAATCAGTAATTAATCTAGCATGAACAACAACTCTATTAACGTGATTCATACATGTAGAAAGCGTTAATAATTTATCGTCTTTATTAGCTTTAGCGCCATAATTATGCTGACTTCTATTGATCATTTTTGTTTCAAAATCTATAAATTTTTGGTCACTATCAAAATTAACATATAAATAATCGTTTGTGACTGGTATTACGTATGAACTAATAACTTCAAATTTTTTAATACCATCTGTTGTAGTTAATTCGATAATATAGTTATCTTTATTTTGATGCCAAGCATCAGTTAAAACATTTTTAAGTGATCCAAACATCGTACCATTATTCATGGCATGTGCGTATATAATATTATTTTTATCGAGAGTATCAAGATTGTTTCTAAAATCTAAAAATACTGACCCTGCGAATAGATAGTTTTTATTAAAGTCGTGATTCAAATAAAAATCATTATCGCTTGATTGCATTACTGGATAATCAATATTTGTACCTTTGACTTTAATGTAACCAACCGTATCATCATTTAAAGTCTTTAATATGTTTACAACGTTATAATCATTATCTTTATTAGTTTCGTTTAAAACGATATATTCCTTTGTTTTAGGTTTAGGAGGGGAATACTTATATAATTTATAACCAACTATACTTATATTTAAAACAATCAAAAAACCAAGAATCATAAGTGTTATGTTTCTTTTATTTTTCATAGTTACCCCTCCTTTGATAAGTGATTATAACACAATTTATATAATATTTCAAAGAATACTAGTTTTTATATGGAAATTAAGATATAATAAACATGGTGATGAAGATGTCACAAACTATGACTATTAAGAAAAATTCTAATATAAAACTTGATTTTTATCCTATAGAATATTTAAATCCAAAACATGTTTTTATGCCAATAATGGATGGCTATAAACTTAAAGTTAAGGATAATTCATATGTTTTTAAAGAATCTGTTTTAATGTATACTGATAATAATCAAAAAGTTTTATCTCCAATAAGTGGTGTTGTACTTGGTGTTAAAGATATGAAATATGCTGGTGGTAAAACAATTCCAAGTTTAGTTATAGAAAATGACTTTAAAGAGAGTGTTAAACTTAAAAAAAGTTCTAAAAAATATTTAGAAAAATATAACTTACAAGATTTTTCTGATTTGCTTATAGATATGTCTTTAAATAACATACTTGAAAAACTAGAAAATAAAAATGATATTATTTTGATAAATGGAATAGAAATTGATACCTATTTTGCAAATAAATATTTTTATACTATGGATCACGCTGAAGAAATACTTGAAGTTGTCGATTTAATGTTAGAATTATTTAATCATAAAAAAGCGTATATTGCACTATTAAATAATAATGCTGATATTATAAATCAGTTTTATAATTTGATGGGTACATATCCTAATATAGAAATAAGACTTTTAAATAATACATATGGTATGGGATTAGATGAAGTCCTTTGTAAAAATTTAGATATTAATCCAATTACGTTTAGTGTAAAAGAAATAATGGATGTATATAAGGTTTTAAAGAAAAGAAAACCTATATTAGAAAAATATATTACTATAACAGGAGATGCTGTAAAACCTAGAAGTGTAATTAAAGTAAGATATGGCACACTTCTATCAGAAGCATTTATAAATAATTTTGATTTTGCAAGTAATTTAGTAGATGTATATTTAAACGGTTATATTAAGGGTAAGAAGATTAATTCTTTAAATCTAGTTATAAATGATGATATAGAAGGATTATATATAACTAAGAAAGAAGAAAAAAATACATCAGGTTGTATAAATTGTGGACAATGTGTTAAATACTGTCCTATGGATTTAAATCCTAAATTTGTTCTTGATAAAAAAGGAATAGTAGAAGATAAATACAAAGATAAATGTATTGATTGTGGACTTTGCAATTATGTTTGTCCATCATGTATTAATTTAAGAAAGTTAATGAGTGGTAAAGATGAAGAAGAAATTTAATAAAGGTTTATATTTTTTAACTTTTATATGTTTAATTCCTCTTTTGATGTTTGGTTTATATAAAAATGGATATATTCTTTACAAAAAAGATTACATAAATACTGCCAGAGCGATTAAGCCATTAGTTCTTATGCTTATGAGTCTAGCAGGAGCATTCCTTGGAACATTTATAAGAGAAAGAAAAGTTAAGGATATAAAACAAATACTTAATAAAAATAAAATTATATATTTAGAGGCTATAATAATATCATTTTTAATGCCAATAAACTCAAGTCCAATTATATTATTTGTCGTGATGTTTGTTATGGGTAAATGGTTTAGAACTTTTGAAGTTAACAGAATAGCAGTATTCTTTATTCTTATAGAAGTTATTAATAAAATGCTTGGTCTTAGTTCTTTTTTAAATCTTTATGAAGAATATGGTGAAGCGGTATATAATGGATTTGACTTATTTTTAGGATTTTCAACTGGTGGTATATGTTCCACTAGTGCAATGCTTATACTTATATCTCTTGCGGTACTGTCTTCTAATAGATTATATAAAAAAGAAATAGCTTTAACAAGTATAATTATTTACTTGATATTTACTATAGTATATTATATGGCAACTAAAAATTATGAAGTTATATTTAATAGGTTATTTGGTTATAATACACTATTTACTTTTGTTTTTGTGGCGCCAAATTTATATAGTTCATCATATACTGATAAAGGTAAAGCACTTATGGGATTAATAATAGGGGTTATAACCTTTGGCCTTTCATTTATATTCCCATATAATAATGCTATACTTGCAGTGCTTATTACAAGTTTATTAAAAAAACAAATCGACAAGCCATTTTTAGTTAAAGCATAAAAAAAATTATAGTTTAATTACTATAATTTTTTTATTTCAAATTTTAAAATATCTTTTAATATTTCACACATTTCCTCAGGTGTTTCTTCGCAATCTCTTTTAAGCCATTTTACAACAATTGAAGAAAAACCAGATTGAAAAAATTCTAATTTATATTCTCCAATTTCTTTAATCTCTTTTAGGACTTCACTTGAATTTAAAAGGTAATAATTTCTATTAAAACCAAGAGCAATATAATTTTTAAAGAATTGTTGATTATCATATATCCAATTAAAATACTTCAAAAACGCTTTATCATCACCGTTAAAAAAGTCTGTGAATAATGCTAAATTCTTTTCGCTTTCTCTTTGAGTTATTTTATCAATTAAATCCTCTAAATCTAAATAATTGGCATAAAATGTTGTTCTATTAACTTTCGCAATATTACAAATATCTGTTACAGATATTTTTTTTCCATTATAGTTTTTTACCAATTGTATAAGCGCATCCTCGATCATTCGTTGGGATTCTCTTCTTCTTTTGTTATTGGAAACGTTCATTTTTGTCCCTCCTCGTAATACAATTGTAACATAAAAAAAATTAAAAACAATAGATTGATAGATTAATTAAACGTTTTGTCAACAAGTGTTAGTTTATTCCGTATATAACTAAAACAAACATCGTGTAATTGATGACTGTTTTTATATTAAAAAAGTATTAGAATTGATTTAGAGAGGGTAACTTGCTTTTTAATAGAAGATTATGTTTTACATAATTTTTTTATTATGTTATAATTTTTAATGTAAGGAATGATGAAAATGAGTAAAAAAGAAGTTATTATTTATATAGCAATATTACTAGCTATTATACTAGTTAGATCATTTGTTGTAACACCAATAAAAGTTAATGGCAATAGTATGAATGATACTTTAAAAAATGGTGAAATAATGATACTTAAAAAATATGATAAATCTATTGAAAGATTTGATATTGTTGTAGTTGATATAGGCTATGAAAAAGTTATAAAAAGGGTTATTGCACTTCCTAAAGAAGAATTTGAATTTAAAAATAAAGAATTATATATTAATGGTAAAAAGATAGATAATAAATTTGGTAAGGGAAATACTGTTGACTTCAAAGATTATTGTGGCGCTGGAGAATACTTTGTTATGGGTGATAATAGAGAAAATTCTCTTGATAGTAGAAGCTTTGGTTGTATAAAGAAAAAACAAATACTTGGAACAACTAATTTGGTTTTATTTCCATTTAAAAAAACGGGCAAAGTTAAATAATGAGAGTTTTAGAAGTTGAAAATATTAAAGAAAATAAATTAATAGAATATGGTTTTAAAAAGATAAATAATGAATTTGTTTATTCTAAAAGAATAAATACTGATGATTTTGAAGTAGAAATTATATATAAAGACAATAAACTTGTTTCAAAGGTTATTGATTTAGATACAAGTTTTGAATATATTTTAGTAGATAATCCTAAATCAACCGGAGCTTTTGTAAATAGTATTAGAGATGAGTATGAAAAACTTATAGAAGATATTAAAAGAGAGGTTTTAGATATTTCTCCATTTCATAATACAAAGACATCAAGTATTGAAGAATATATAAAAGAAAAATATGATTCGGATTTAGAATTTTTATGGGAAAAATTCCCAGATGTTGCTATATGGAGAAATAAAAATAATAACAAGTGGTTTGGTCTTATAATGGTAATAGAAAAAAACAAATTAGGTATTGAAGGTAATGAGATTATTGAAACTATAACTTTAAAATATCAAAAAGATGAAAATGATAAAATAGTAGATAATATAAAAATATTTAAAGGTTACCATATGAATAAAAGAAGCTGGATAACAATTAATTTAGATAGTGATATAACATTAAAAGAAATATATAATTTAGTTGATAATTCCTATAATTTGAGTATTAAATAAGGAGAAAGTATGAAAAAAGTTGTTTGGGTTTTTATATTAATAGTTATTATTAGTGGTATTTATTTAGGATTAACGCATTTTAATTATAATCCACCTGATAAATATAATGCTATGATTACTCATAAGGAATTATTAAAGCCTAAAGAGGATTCCAACAATTCTGTAGAAACAACAATAGTATATAAATATTATTTTTATAGAGGAAAAGATAATACTTATAAATATATAAAAACAAAAGCTAAAAATTCATTTTTAGGAGATGGAAGAGTTTCTAAAGTTAAAACTGGTAAAGTAAAATCTCAGGATGATATTAGTAAAATTTCAGAAGATATTGAAAAAGATTATAAAGCAATAGATAATTCTAAAAAAACATTAGAATTTCAATTTATAGATGGTGGCTCATCTAGAAATTGTGCTTCTTTAAAAGTATTATTTGAAAAATTGTTCCCAAAGGCTTAATATTAAGTCTTTTTTTTGATATAATGAAATTGTAATTAATGGAGGTCATAATGAAAGTAGTAGTGCAAAGATGTAAAAATTCTAGTGTAGAAGTCGATGGTAAACTAATATCAAAAATAGATAAAGGATTAATGGTTTTAGTTGGTTTTACTCATGATGATACTAAGAAAGATATGGAATACCTAGTTAATAAAGTAGTAAACTTAAGAGTATTTGAAGATGAAAATGGGGTTATGAATAAAAGCGTAATTGATGAAGATGGTGAGATATTATGTGTAAGTCAATTCACTTTATATGGTGATGCTTCTAAAGGTAATAGGCCATCTTATATAAATGCGATGAGACCAGAAGAAGCAACTAAAATGTATGATGAATATTGTGAAATGCTTAATGAAAAAGTTCCAACAAAAAAAGGAGTTTTTGGTGCAGATATGAAAGTGTCACTAATTAATGATGGACCAGTTACAATAATCATCGAATCAAAAAAAGGATAATAATGAATAAAGATAAACTTTTTGAGATACTTTTAGAAGATAAACCAAGTGACTTGCTAAAAGAAAATGAAAAAGACTTATTTGAATTTATTCCTGAAATGAAAGAATGCAAAGGATTTGATCATCATAACGAGTGGCACATATATGATGTCTATGAACATATATTACATGTAGTTGATAATACTCCAAAAAATCTTATTTTAAGAATTGCTGCATTATTTCACGATATAGGAAAACCAGAAGTATTTGTATTAGATGAAGAAGGCATTGGGCACTTTCATGGACATTGGGTAACATCAATGAGAGTATTTGAAACCTTTGCAGAACAAAACGATATAAAGATAGAGGATAAAATACTTATATCAAATCTTATATACTATCATGATAGAAGAGTAGTCAACATGAGTGAGGATATAATAAAAAGATTTTTAGAAGTATTTAATAAAGATGAAATAGGATTATTGTTTGAACTAAAAAAAGCAGATTTAAAAGCTCAAAATAGTAAATTTCATTATTTGTTAGATGAATATGATAAATCACTAGAATATCTATTGTCTTTATATAATTAGGAGGGTTATATGGAAACTAATATTATTATTAAAAAAGGTGTGTTTAGAAAAAAGATAAATCTAGAAGATATTATATTTGATAATATGAAATATGGTATTATGGATGATTCTTTTAGACTTATAGAAAATGAAAAAGGAAAAAACATAGTAGTATATAATAAAAAACATATAGGAAGAGGCTTTAGAATTACTTTAAAAAGAAAAAAAGTAATAATAACTCTATTTATGCCTGCAAGTAAAGAAGAAATAAAGCTTTTATATGATTATGTTTTAAATATATGTAATTTGTTTAACATTAATACTTTTAAAAGAAACAAATCGCTTGAAAGTTTAGATGATATTAGTGAATGTATTAAAGAGGATATAGATATTTCAACTAGAGCATTAAAAGAAATTGAGAATTATCTTTCTAATGAAGATGTATACTTTGCTTTCTGTGCTCTTAATATAATATCACTGTCAAAAAAAGACCTTAAATCCTTTGATGGGGATGTTGTTAAATTTGGAAAGTATATAGATTCACTAGAGAAAAAAGATGTTTATTATGCTAGGGCAAGCGTATTTAACAAAGAAGAAAAAATAGTAGGCTTATACTCACTAACAGATAATATAAATACAGTATTGCCATATAAACCGTTTATATTTAATGAAAACATAAAAATAGATAACTGGTATATCGGATTTACTGTAAATGGTAAAATGTCTGGAATGATAAAATATGATGACTTTATTAAAGAAATTGATACTAAAAAAGCATATGATTCAATGCATTTTATAACAAAACTAAACAGCGATAAAATCAACAAATTATTAAAACTGTATGAAATTAAGTTGTAACAATTAAAATTTATGATAAAATACAATATGCAAGGGGAAGTATGATGACAAACGATCAATTAAAATTATTAGAGGATTTAGAAAAAGAAGAGAAAAAAAGAGATCTAATCGAATATAATGACTTAAAGAAAAAAATTAAAACTTTTGGTATGTATACCAAAAAAGAAATGCAAAAAATGCAAACAAGATTAGAATATTTGAAAAGAAAATATAATATAGATGGATATTACGAAAAAAAGAGCAGTAATTTAAAAGAACTAAAAAAAGAAACAATTAGAATTCAAAGGAGTAAAAATAAGAAGGAACATACTTTAGATAAAAATATATCTAGAGATGCAAAACTAATAGATAAAGAAACAAAGAGAATTGATGCTGAGCTTTTATGGTATGAAATAGTTGAAGTTCAAAGAAAACTTAATAATGCTAAAAATACGATAGAAAAAGAAAAATTAGAAATACATAAAAATATGCTTATTGATGAATTAAAAACAAAAAGAAAAAATAAAGAAATAGATGATTCATTTTTTACAGAGTTAAAAGAGAAATATAATAAACAAGCAACATATAAAAAAGTAAAAAATAATATTAAAATAATTGATGATAAAATTAATATTTATGAAAATAACTTAAAACAAGCTAAAAAAGATAAAAATAAAACAAGTATTAAATCAATTAAATTAAGTCTTAAATCATCTAAAAAAAGTAGAAGAAATTTAGAAAAAATAAAAAGAGCATATATTGATACAAAAGCATTACTTAGAAAAAATAAATCAAATGTAGAAGAATATACTAAAAAAGAAATATCAATTTTAAAACTAAAATATAATACATGGAAAAATAATACTAAAATCAAAAAAGTCAGTCGTTATTTAAATCCTGAGATGTTAAAAGAGATAAAATATAATGTACAAAAAGAGTTCAAACAGCCAAAAGGTCCAATTAAAATAAATAAAAGGTTTCTTGGTGCATTAGCCGCAGTCATGGCAATATCGGTGGGCCTTGGTATAAATACTATTAAAACTATTAATGATGGTGTTGATGATTATAAAAAACCAGATTATCCTGATGCTTTTAGTAAGTTTATGGATACTTTAGATACTAAATATTTACAAGAAGAAAAAGATAAAAAAGAAAATATTGTAACTATTAGAGTTGAAAATAGTAATAGCACTTATAATAATGATAAAAACGTTAAATTAGAAAAAGAAGAAAAAACAAAACCTATTACAGAGCCTAAAAATCTTGTAAACGATATTAAAAACAACCAAGAACTTGTAGAAAGAATAATTAATGCCGATGAAGAAGAATTTAATAGAATTATAGAAGAATATTATGGATCGCAAAATACTAAAGGTTTATAATATTCTTTTTTTATGATAAAATTTTAATGGGTGATAAAATGAACGAGATAAAATGTCCTAATTGTGGAAAGATATTTAAAATAGATGAAACATCATTTGATAGCATATTAAAACAAGTAAGGGATAGTGAGTTTTCTAAAGAGATTAAAAGACATGAAGAAAGTCATAAACAAGCTTTAGAAAATGCAGTAAACTTAACAAAAACAAGTTTAGAATCTTCGTATAAAGATAAATTAAATAAAATGCTACTTAAAATATCAGAACTTGAAAAAGAATTAGAAATTAAAGACTCAAAAAATGCATTAAAACTAGAAAAAGCTATTTCAGAAAAGACAAAAGAAATAGATATGTTAAATTCAGAAATAGAACTTAAAAATAAAGAATATAAAATAAAAGAGAATAATTTAAAAGAAAGCTTCGAAACAAAATTAAAAGATAAAGATGAACAAATAGCATACTATAAGGATTTTAAAGCTAAACAATCAACTAAAATGATTGGTGAATCTTTAGAACAGCATTGCAATTTAGAATTTAATAGATTAAGACCACTATTTAAAAACGCTTACTTTGAAAAAGATAATGATATTAAAACAGGATCTAAAGGAGATTTTATATTTAGAGATTTTGATGATGATGGAACAGAGATAGTCTCAATTATGTTTGAAATGAAAAATGAAGGAGATACAACTGCAACTAAACATAAAAATGAACATTTCTTTAAAGAATTAGATAAAGATAGAAAAGAAAAAAATTGTGAATATGCAGTTCTTGTTTCTCTTCTTGAATCCGATAATGATTATTATAATGACGGCATAGTTGATGTATCACATGTATATGATAAAATGTATGTTATAAGACCACAGTTTTTTATACCAATGATTACTCTTATTAGAAATCTTGCTTTAAAGTCACTTAAATATAAAAAAGAATTAATACTAGCTCAAAACCAAAGCGTTGATATAACACATTTTGAGGAAAATATGAATGCTTTTAAAGAAGGATTTGCAAGAAATTATAGATTAGCAAGTGATAAATTTAAAAAAGCAATTGATGAAATAGATAAAACAATAGATCATTTGCAAAAAACAAAAGAAGCCTTATTATCTAGCGAAAATAATTTAAGACTTGCAAATAATAAAGCGGAAGATTTAACGATTAAAAAACTTACTCATAATAATAAAACTATGAAGGAAATGTTTGAAAATTTAAAAAAAGAATAAAAAACACTTTACAAAACAAAAGTATTTGTGGTAATATGATTTCGACATTTTACAAATTTGCTATACGCGTAATCCCCAGGGAAAAACGCGTGTGGCTTTTTTGCGTTGGAAAGGAGTGAGGTTTAAAATGTCATTCATCGAGGTAAAACAGATATCTAAAACTTTTAAGGTTGCTAAAAAAGAAGCAGGCTTAAAAAATGCATTAAAGTCTTTTATTAAAAGAGAATACTTTGATGTAAAAGCAGTAGATGATATTTCTTTTTCTATCGATAAGGGAGAAATCGTTGGCTACATTGGTCCAAATGGGGCAGGTAAATCTACCACAATCAAAATTATTAGTGGGATACTAAACCCGGATTCTGGCACTTGCAAAGTAGATAACATGATTCCATGGATTGATAGAAAGGAGTATGTTAAAAAAATCGGTGTAGTCTTTGGTCAAAGAAGTCAATTATGGTGGGATATACCAGCGGTTGACACATTTGAATTGCTTAAAGACATATACGATATCGACGAAAAAGAATATGAAGCTACTAAAAATGATTTAATAGAAAAATTAAATCTAAAAGATATCATAAACATTCCTGTTAGACAATTAAGTTTAGGACAGAGAATGCGCTGTGAAATTGCTGCATCGCTTATGCATAATCCAGAAATTCTATTTTTGGATGAACCTACAATTGGTCTAGATGCAGTATCAAAACAGTTAGTCAGGGACTTTATTAAGAAACTTAATAAAGAAAAAAATATTACAATAATACTTACATCCCACGACATGGCTGACATAACATCGCTCGCCAAAAGAATAATTCTTATTGGAAAAGGAAAGGTTTTGTACGATGGTAGTCTTAGAAAACTTAAGAATACTTATCAAACCAAAAAGCAAATTACAATCAAAACAAGTGACAAACTAAATATAAGAAATAAAGGGGTAATCGAAAAGAAAAAAAATAAGCTTGGATATGATATTACAATTGATACTAAAATAATAAGTGTATCAGAACTATTAAGTTTAGTATCCAAAAAAGTATCAGTTGAGGATATTGAAATTGATAATGAGAGTCTTGATAGTATAATTGTTAAATTATACGAGGCATACAATATATGAAAGCTTATATCAGTTATTTTAAATTAAAATTTATAAGTGGATTACAGTATAGAAGTTCAGCGATCGCTGGTATGTGTACACAATTCTTTTTTGGAATTATATACATTATGGTATTTGTGGCTTTTTATGAATCAGGTAGTAAAACGCAGGTGATGGCTTTAAATGAAGTTATAACTTATCTTTGGCTAAACCAAGCATTTTTTGGAATAGTTAATCAAAGATATAGAGATACTGATATAATAAATTTAATTAAAACTGGAAATCTTTCATATGAACTTGCAAGACCAAAAGATATATATTTCATGTGGTATTTTAAAATACTTGGAGAAAGACTTGCAGCAACATTTTTAAGATCAATTCCTTTATTATTAGTCGTTATATTTTTGCCTAAGCCTTATAACTTAGGTGCACCTTCAAGTATAATGTCGTTTTTACTTTTTATAATAAGTTTTACTATAGGTGCATTACTTGTCGCAGGTCTTAATACTTTAATTCCACTTATTACAATTAGAACTATGAGTGAAAAAGGGGTAGTTAGTATCTATGTGACTATATCTGAAATATTATCAGGTACTATAGTACCAATACCTTTTTTTCCAAAGTTTTTAGCTGATATAAGCGCATTATTACCATTTCAATATGTTAGTGACCTTCCATTTAGATTATATGTTGGAAACATCCCATTATCATATGGCATAGAAGGTATTTTAATTCAAGCTGGATGGCTAGTGATTATACTTGGCATAGGAAAACTCTTATTAAACATAAGTTTAAAGAAAGTAGTAGTTCAAGGAGGTTAATTTGAAACTATATTTTAGGGCTTTAAAACTACACTTAAAGTCAGAACTAGAATATAGAGTATCTTTTATTATTTCTTTTCTTTCACAAATACTTGTATTTTTTAGTTATTACTTTGTAATAATAGCATTGTTTTCTAAGTTCAATAATATAAAAGGATTTACTTTATATGAAGTACTTTTATGTTTTGCAATAATTCAATTTGGATTTGCGTTTAATGAACTTTTTGCCAGAGGTATAGATACATTTGACGTACTTATTAAAAAAGGAGAATTTGACAGATTATTACTTAGACCAAAAGGAATTCTTTTACAAGTACTATGTAATGATTCTGATTTTGTTAAAGCATCTAGATTAATACAAGCTTTAATAATACTTGTTATAGCTTTAGTAAATCTTAAAATCAAGTGGTCAATTCTAAAAGTAATTGTTTTAATATTGATGATGTTTTCTGCTATTTTAATATTTTTTGGAATCTTTGTACTATCAGCATCTTATTGTTTTTATACAATAGAAGGATTAGAAGTAAGAAATGTATTTACATATGGTGGAAAACATCTAGCGCAGTATCCAATAGGAATATTTAAAAAAGGAATATTATACTTTTTTACATTTATAATTCCATATGGTTTTGTAAATTATTATCCGCTGTTGTATTTTATTGGAAAGAGTAATAGTCTTACTTATGCTTTTTCTCCTATTTTAGTACTTTTATATCTAATACCTTGTCTGCTTGTGTTTAACAAAGGAATTAAAAGATACTCTAGTGTAGGATCATAAAAAGTGTGCTTTTAAAGCATGCTTTTATTATTGACAAAGATGCTTATTCTTGATATTTTTAAAGGGTATTAATAATAATTTAAAAAAGGTGATTTTATGAAAATAAATTATAAACATTTTATTTTTATATTACTTTCTATTATAAGTTTGTTTTTTGTATATAATGATGACTTTATATATAAAGAAGAAATAATAAAAATAACAGATATTGAAATTGTAAATACTGATGAGCAAAAAAACTTTAAAGGATTTAAAGAAACACATTATTATAATGAAATAACAGGAATTATTACTAATGGAAAAAATAAAGGCGAAAAAAGGGTAATAAAATATGAGAATACAGAGTCTTCAATTGATACTGATAAACTAAGAGTAAATGATAAAGTATTTATTAAACTTGGTGTTATTGATGGAATAAAAAGAGATTTTTACATGTGGTCACTTATACTATTATTTATATGGTTAATATACCTTGTTGGAAAGAAAAGAGGATTATTAAGTGTCCTTAGCTTAAGTATTAATATATTATTATTTTATATTGGAATGGTATTATATTTTAAAGGAATAAACTTATTATTTTTATGTGTAATTTTATCAATTATATTTTCTAGTGTTTCACTAATTATTGCAGGTGGTAAAAATGAAAAAACAAAATCTGCAATTATATCAAGTATTATATCAATAATCACTTTATTGATTTTAACTTTAATAGTTGTTTACTTTACTAAATATAAAGGAATAAATATTAACGAATTAAAATTCTTAACAGTTCCTGCAGAGGATGTAATAATACCAGAATTAATAATGGGATCACTTGGTGCTATAATGGACGTTGCAATAACTATATGCTCAGCAATTTCAGAACTTATAGAAAAAGACAAAAAGATATCTAATGAAAATTTAATTAAATCATCAAAAGAAATAGGAAAAGATATAATGAGTACTATGAGTGGAGTATTATTTTTTACATATATAGCGGCAGGTTTACCAATATTTGTTTTGGCTGCAAGAAATGGATATAATATATTTAACTTTATAAATGCTAATTTTTCTTTAGAACTAACAAGATTTTTAGTTGGATCAATTGGTCTTATTATGACTATTCCAATTAGTACTAGAGTTGCTATAAAAATGTTTAGGGGTGATAACCATGAATAAGATATTGCTTCTAATACTGCTATTATTAATGCTTTATATAGATAAAAAAAGAGGATTTAAGTTATTCTTATCACTCATTTTAAACTTTGGTATTTTAGTTACAATTTTTTATCTTATCGCCCTTGGCGCAAATCCAATTATAGTATCGCTTCTTGGATGCTTTATAATTAGTTATGTGATTTTATATTTAGTTAATGGCAAAAACATAAAAACTAAGAGTGCATTTATATCAGTAGTAATTGTTTTAATAATAACACTTGCATTAATATTTGTTGTTACAAAAGTATCAAGAATTGCAGGCTTTGGTTATGAATCATATGAGGAAATTAATATGTATTCATATGATATAGGACTTGATTACACAAATATTTCTATTTCTTTAATTCTAATTAGTTTAATAGGTGCAATGGTTGATTCTTCTATTGCAATATCTAGTGCTTTATATGAAGTGTATGATAATAATAAAAAACTAGGAGTTAAAGAGTTATATAAATCAGGTATTAACATTGGTAAAGATATTTTATGTACAACTACTAATACTTTATATTTTGCGTTCTTAGGTGATTTCATGACACTAATATTTTGGTTTTATGGAACCCATACATCTTTTTTAGAAATAATAAACGCTAAAACATTTGTTGCAGAGGTTATAAAAATATTATTTAGTGCATCAGGATGCTTACTTGTAATACCAGTTTCTGCATATATTACGGCACATCTAGTTAAAAATAAACATAAGTCTATTGATTAATAATTAAAATACGTTATAATAAATACTTGGAAAGAAGAAGCTTATGGAACTAATTAAAAATATAGCTATAATTTTTACTTCAATCTTTTTTGAAAGCTTACCATTTTTACTTCTTGGAGCTTTCATTTCAGCCTGCATTGAAACCTTTGTTTCTGATGAAACACTTGCAAAAATTATTCCTAAAAATAAAATACTCGGGAGTATAGTTGGTATATTTTTAGGCTTTTTCTTACCTGCATGTGACTGTGCTGTAATTCCAGTATCAAAAAGATTATTAAAAAAGAAAATACCAATAAATGTAGCGGTTTCATTTATGCTGGCATCACCAATTATTAATCCTGTAGTACTTTTATCAACTTACTATGCTTTTTATAAAACAAATCCTAGTATATTTTGGAATAGATTTATATTTGGAATATTAATTGCTCTTGTAATTGGAGTTATTATGGGAATTGTATTTAAAGATGATAAAAAAATTATTAATTCTAAAGCTAGTTGTGATATTCATAAGCATGGAACAAAAAAAGGCCACAAGCATGGAAAGATGGAAAGCATTATTCATCATACATCAGAAGACTTATTCGAGGTAGTAAAATACTTAATGCTAGGTGCGTTTATTGCAAGTATAGTAGAAGTTATAATGCCTAGAAGTATGCTTACATTATTTAATAATACTCCTGTACTTTCTATAGTAATACTTATGCTATTTGCATATCTAATTTCGCTTTGTTCAACTTCTGACTCATTTGTTGGAAAGTCTCTATTATCTAGTTTTGGAGAAACAAGTATACTTGCGTATTTATTACTTGGACCAATGATTGATATAAAAAACACCTTTGTATTACTTGGAAACTATAAAAAGAAATTTGTGTGGATATTAATCTTATTAATCTTTATTATGGTATTTATTGTAAGTATGATAGGGGGAATAAGATTATGAAAAAAAGATATTTAGGAATAATATGTTTTGTTTATGTCTTTATTATCCTATTAACAATAATAAGGGGAGTTTTAAAAAATTTTCTAGCGCTTAATATGCAAGTTTATTTAATTGCATCTATTATTCCCTTTATTATAATGGGAATAGCGCTTATAAAAGAAAATGACTATGAATTTAAATTATTTGATTTAATATTATTGCTTCCAATTATAATGATTATACTTTCTGGAGATGGAAGATTAACGAATAGTTTATCTAAAAATAGAGTTACAAATATGAAAACAGAAGTGAAATATGAAGAAGAGTCTAAAGAAGATACAAAAGAAGAAAGTACTACCGAAGAATCAGAAAGTATAATAACTGATGATAGCGAGATATATTTTGATGTAAAGGATGCATCTTATTATGATCTTGCAGAATATTTAACGTTTATTAAAAAAGCACAAAAATATGCAGGAAAGACTATAAGGGTTAGAGGTTTTGTA
This sequence comes from uncultured Erysipelotrichaceae bacterium, assembly GCA_902795215.1. Lineage (GTDB taxonomy): Bacteria > Bacillota_I > Bacilli_A > RF39 > UBA660 > RUG11867. The sequence continues at coordinate 34,776 of CADBKG010000006.1, forward strand.
TTACTTAAAGAAAGTTATATACCAAAAAATTATTTCATGATAGGAAAATATAATATAACTTGCTGTGCCGCGGATGCATCTTATATTGGTTTTTTTGCAAAAACAAAAGAAAAACTAAAAAATAATAATTGGTATGAAATAGAAGGAAAACTAGAAAAAGGTAAGGATGTTGATGGATTTGATACCCTAGTTATAAATGTTACAAGTGTAAAAGAAATAGATGGAACAAAAGAAGAGGCATATGTTTATCCATGTTATTCATATGATAATGGTAAATGCGCAGAAATATCAAAATATAATTTGGAATATTAAGGAGTTATTACTGTAATACTAATATTTTTTCCATCTATAATATCTCGCAAATAAAAAAGCTATAAAGCACTAATGTTTTATAGCTTTTAATATAGAATCATTTTTATAATCTTTAAGTTTATGATATGCTTTTTTCTTTGATATATTATATTCTTGCCAATCAAGATTCTTATTATTTTTTATAGATTCTAAGTATATATCTAGTTCGTTTATTATTTTTTCATCTTTAGAATTATTATATAAATCTAATAATAATGGAATGTTATCAGTATGATAGTTTTCTAAATAATATATGTCAATTTTATCTGTTTTATAATATCTAGTAATATTTCTTTTGGCAATTAGATAATCTAGATTTGCAAAATTAATAACGGTATATACACAAATAATTATTATCATATATGATTTAACTATATTAAACTTAGGGTTAAATATATAAATAATTGTTGGCTCGAGTAATATTACTTCTGTAATAAGAGAAATATACACAAGTAATCTAAGCATTGTATATCCATATGCGTTTTCGTATAAGTTCATTCTTAAAAAAGATGAAACAATTATAATAAGAGTTAATACTACCATTAATATACTTGAAATGTTAATAATTTTATTATCTTTTTCATTTATATTATCAATCTTTTTAGATAGTAATATAATTGCTATATTTATAAGAGATACTGCCATTAATTCAAAGAATCCTTGTCTTGCATAACTTGCGTAATTAATATTTGATGCCACGTGATGAAGCATTAAAGATTTTATCTGAATAAAATCAAACACAATATATATTATGTCAAGTATAATAATAAGTAATTTTAAAGTTGTTGAATCCTTTATATGTATACTAGAATCTACTACTTTTAAATCTTTATATTTTTTATCTAAAAATATAAATGTTGCACCTATAATAAATAATATAATTAAAAATCTAAATGTTTTTGAGAAAAATTCATTAAATATATCTAATTCTTTAAAAAAGTTTACTATATCATCAAATAGCCCTTTAAATATCATATCGGCATTTGATAATAGAATAAGCACTAGTATTACTATTGGTAATATAATTATTAAAGATTTAATTATTCTTTTAGTATTATCACTAATTTTTTTCGTTGTTTTAAATTTGTTTTTTATATCATCTATAAATGTTCCAATACAAGAGATAGGTTCAAATATAAGTCTTATATAATTATCAACTATTTCACCAAGCTTAAAGGTTGGTTTAATTGTGAATATGTACATAAGTATCATTAAAGTTGGAATTACTAAATAATTAAGACCATTAAATAGTGTACTGTCAAATATCAAATATGATATTGATAATAGCATTATAGGAATCATAAATAATAATCCTTTTTTGTTATTTATTAATTTTTTCTTTTTAAAGAAATAATAAATTAATATAAGCATTGGAACCATGAAAAGCACCGCTGATAATCCAACACTTTTTCCAGAAAATAATATTACATTCCAAATGGATAAAAGAAATAAATATAATATAAATTCACCCATAGAATCCCTTCTTTCTAAGACTATAGTAATATTATGATAGTAATAATGCAACTATAAATAATTACTTGACGTAAAGTATGTAAATTATTAAAAAATATGTTATAATAAATGATAAAGGAGTCATAAAATGAAAGATGCATATAAACTAACGGAAGAAAAACTTTTTAAAACACTTGAAACTGGTCATAGAGGACTTGATAAAAGTAAGGTTTTAGAAATTAGAAATGTTTATGGAAAAAATGAATTAACTAAGAGAAAAAAGAGAAGCAAAATAGAAATATTTTTAGATCAGTTTAAAAATATTATGGTAATACTTCTTATAATTGTTGGAATATTATCATTAATTAACTCTATAGTTACACACGATAGTATGCTTGAAGCTTTTGTTATACTTGGAACAAGCTTAATTAACTGTTTTATGGGTTTTGTGCAAGAATCAAAAGCTGAAGATGGAATTAACAAATTAAATAAATATTATAATGATTATTGTATTGTAAAAAGAAATGGTAAGTATCAAAAAGTTAATTCTAAGAATTTAGTAGTAGGGGATTATATAGTACTAGAAGCTGGAGATAAAGTGCCTGCTGATGCTAGAATTATTGATAGTTTTTTTGGTAAAGTAGATGAATCCATATTAACGGGTGAAAGCATAAATGTCGATAAAGAAGAAGGTGTTATAGAAAAAGATGTTCCATTATCAGAGAGAACTAATATGATATATTCTGGAACGTCCCTTGTCTCTGGAAAAATAGAAGCTATTGTAGTTGCAACAGGAATGAATACAGAACTTGGTAAAATAGCATCAAGCATCGATAAAGAAGAAAAAGAAATAACTCCACTAGAAATCAAAGTTCAAAAAATAAGCAAATTTATTACTTTAATTGCGAGTATACTTGTTATGTTTGCAATTATATTTGGAATAGTAAAAGGTTTTAAATTTTTAGATATAGTTATACTTTGTGTATCACTTATAATTGCAAGTGTACCAGAAAGTCTTCCTATTGCTATAACAGCGACTTTATCAATAGGTGTAAAAGAAATGGCCAAAAAAAAGTCTATTGTAAGAAATCTTGTTGCAATAGAAACTCTAGGCGCCGCAGAAGTTATATGTACAGATAAAACAGGAACTCTAACAGAAAATAAGATGCAAGTTATTAAGTTATATGATGAAAAAGGTTTAATTGAAGAAAGGACTAACAAAGAACTTTTAGAAATTATGTATTATGCTAATACTGCTGCCTTAAATAATAGAGGAAAACTAGAAGGCGATTCTGTTGATATTGCGCTTAAAGAATATATAAAAAATAATAATTATACTATTCCAAAAGCTAAAAAAATAATAGAATTACCATTTGATTCAGACAGAAAACTTATGAGTACTGTATATGAAAAAGATGGAAAAATTATTATGTATACAAAAGGAAGTTTAGAAGCGCTTTCTAAAAAATCAATTGGTAATAATAAATACAAAAGCCTTGAAACTAAGATGAGTAATGAAGCTTTAAAAGTAATTGCATTTGGATACAAAGAATTAAAGGGAAAATGTGAAAAAGAAAAAGACTATTTAAGTGAAGAAAATAACTTTCATTTAATTGGAATAGTTGGTCTTAAAGATCCTGTTAGAAAAAATATTACAGATTCTATAAATGAATGTAAAAGAGCACATATAAGACCAATAATGCTTACAGGTGATAATTTAGAAACAGCATATGCAATTGCCAAAGAAACTGGTATTTGTAATAGCAAAGAAGAAGTAATAAATGCCCATGATTTGGATAATTTAAATAGCAAACAATTAAAAGAAATAGTGAAAAAGTATAATGTTTTTTCAAGAGTAAGTCCTAAAAATAAATTAGACATTATAAAAGCATTGCAAGAGTCTGGTAAAGTAATCGCTATGTCCGGTGACGGAGTTAACGATGCCCCTGCGATTAAACTAGCTAATATCGGTATAGGTATGGGGAAAAGCGGAACAGATGTTACAAAAAGTGTTTCAGATATAATACTTTTAGATGATAGTTATAATACAATTATAACGGCTGTAAAAGAAGGAAGAAGAATTTACGATAATGTAATTTCAAATATCTTATATAATTTATCTAGTAACTTTACAGAAATATTCATAATACTATTTGGAATGCTTACAGGAAATACTATGATTTCAGCACTACATATTTTATATATTGATTTAGTCGCAGATACTATTCCATCTATAACGATGGCCTTTGAAGAAGCATCTAGTGATGTTATGCATAGAAAACCAAATGGATTAAATCAAAAAATATTTACTAAAAATTTTACATTATTCCTGCTAGCATCAGTAGTAATAGAAACATCTATTTGTATATATGTATATTATCATTTCTTACCTCTTGGAAGTGGCATCGCTCAAACATTAACGCTGCTTAGTATAATACTTAACGAATTTGTTTTTGCATTTAATTGTAGATCAATAAGAGAACAAATACACAAAAGGGGAGTATTTACAAACAAATATATGAATATTGGAATCTTCTTCCTATTATTAATACAATTCTTAGTATTTTTCACACCAATTGGAAAACTATTTAGTCTTTCTATTATAAGCGTTGGTCAATTCATGTTCATACTATTTATAAATATATTATCTTTTGTTTTAATTGAATTAACAAAACCAATAATAAAAAGATATTCTAATTAGGTAAAGATATGGAAAAAAGTATAATTATAATAAATAATAATGTTTACAAAAAATTTGATACAAAAATCACAAATGAAAAGTATAAAACTAGAAACTTCTATACAACTGAAATAATAGAAGGTTATTCACCTTGTTTTAAATTTAATATAAATGATAAAATCTTTTTAAATATAGAAACAATGCTTTTAGAAGAAAGAATTACTAAACTAAATAAAGGTAAAAAGATAAATATTAAAAAGAATATAACAGATATTTTATACAAAAACGAAGGTGGATGGGAAACATTAACAGAGGATAAATATATAATAACAATAAGAAAAGAAGCAGAGAATGAATATTTTTTGGATTTTACTTTAACAGAAAAAAACTATGAAAAATACTCTATAATATTGAATGTATATTTAAAGATAAAGGGTGAATAATATGTATTTAGAAAAGTATTTAGAAAAAATTGAAGGAAATATTAAAATCTTTATTGATATGGATGGTGTTATTGCAGATTATGATTTTGGTAAAGCATATGATTACCATAAAAAAAGGCCATTGTTTGATAATATTAAAAAATTAGAAAAGATAAGTAATAATGATAATATAGAATTATTTATACTATCTGTAACAAAACAAAATATAGGATATAATCAAAAAATGAAATGGCTTGATAAGTATATACCATTTATAAAAAAAGAGAATAGATTTATTATTTCAAGAGAAGCGAACAATCAAATAGTAAGTCCAATATTAAAATCAAAGTTTTTAAAAAAACTTAAAAGGGATGGAAGCACAATTATAGTAATCGATGATGATCCAAGAGTATTAAAAGAAATTCATAAAGGAAATGAAGATATAATACTTTTAAAAGATACTGTATTAATAGATTAGAGGGAAAAATGATTTTAAATGATATTAAAACACCAGATGAGTTATATAAATATATGGATGAAAACATTGAATATGGCTACTTAGGAAAAGATGGCAATATTTACAAAGCAGATAATCCTGAATTTGATGATAAATGGTTTGATTATTATTTGCTAGAAAGTCCAGAAGAAGTAATAAAAAATAAGATTGGTATATGTTGGGATCAGGTAGAACTAGAAAGAAAATGGTTTGAAAAAAACAAGTTTGAATATAAAACCTATTTTGAAATAGTAGATGTTAATTATGAAAATAACTATTCAACACATACATTCCTAATTTATAAAGATAATAATAAATGGCATTACTTTGAAAATGCTGATTATGATAACAGGGGTATTTATAGTTTTGATTCAATAGAAGAATTATTAGATTTTCAAAAAGAAAAATACATAATTCACCTAAAAGAAGAAAATATTAAAGATGAAGAAATAGATAGAATAAAAAGAGTTTTATATCAAAAACCAACTAGTCATATTTCTGCAAGAGAATTTATTGAATTTGTTTTAAAATAAAAAGTCATATAAAATACGTAAAAGTGTTTAGATATTGGCTTTTTTTTCTTGTTAATGTTTAGGCTATTTGGTATACTACTAAATGGATAGGAGAGATATAATGCAAAAATATGTTTATTTATTCAGCGAAGGAAATGCTGATATGAGAAATCTCCTTGGAGGTAAAGGAGCAAATTTAGCAGAAATGACTAATATTGGACTTCCAGTACCACAGGGATTTACAATTACAACAGAAGCTTGTACAAAGTATTATGATGATGGGAAAGAAATAAGTGAAGATATTCAAAAAGAAATAGAAGAATATATTGTTAAACTTGAAGAAATCACTGGCAAAAAATTTGGAGATAAAGAAAATCCATTACTTGTGTCTGTTAGAAGTGGTGCAAGAGCATCTATGCCAGGAATGATGGATACTATACTAAACCTTGGCTTAAATGAAGAAGTAGTAGAAACTCTTGCTAAAAAAAGTAATAACCCTAGATGGGCATGGGATTGCTATAGAAGATTTATTCAAATGTACTCTGATGTAGTAATGGAAGTTGGAAAAAAATACTTTGAAGAGCTTATCGATAAAATGAAAGCAAAAAAAGGTGTTAAACAAGATGTAGAACTTGATGCAGATGATTTAAAAGAACTTGCTAGAGAGTTTAAAGAAGAATATAAAGCAAAGCTAGGAGAAGAATTCCCTAGTGACCCTAAAAAACAATTAATGGGAGCTATTAAAGCCGTGTTTAGATCATGGGATAATCCAAGGGCAAATGTTTATAGAAGAGATAACGATATTCCTTATTCATGGGGAACAGCAGTAAATGTTCAATCTATGGCATTTGGTAACATGGGTGATGATTGCGGAACTGGTGTTGCATTTACAAGAGATCCAGCGACTGGTGAAAAAGGATTATTTGGAGAATTTTTAACTAACGCTCAAGGTGAAGACGTAGTCGCAGGTGTTAGAACTCCAATGAAGATTGCAGAAATGGAAGAAAAATTCCCAGAAGCCTTTAAAGAGTTTAAAAATGTTTGTAAAACTTTAGAAGAACATTATAGAGATATGCAAGATATGGAATTTACAGTAGAACATGGTAAACTTTATATGCTTCAAACTAGAAACGGTAAAAGAACAGCTAAGGCTGCACTTAAAATAGCTTGTGATTTAGTTGATGAAGGAATGCGCAGCGAAGAAGAAGCAGTACTAATGATTGACCCAAGAAACTTAGATACTTTACTTCATCCACAATTTGATGATAAAGCACTAAAAGAAGCTACTCCAATAGGTAAAGGTTTAGGTGCAAGTCCAGGCGCTGCTTCAGGACAAATAGTATTTACAGCAGAAGATGCTGAAAAATGGCATAGTAAAGGTAAAAAAGTTGTTCTTGTTAGACTTGAAACAAGTCCAGAAGATATAACTGGTATGAAAGTCGCAGAAGGAATACTTACAGTTCGTGGTGGTATGACTAGCCATGCAGCAGTTGTTGCTCGTGGTATGGGTTCATGCTGTGTATCTGGTTGTGGCGATATTAAAATGAATGAAGCTAAAAAAGAATTCACACTTGGTGATAAAACATTCCACGAAGGAGATGTTATTTCAATAGATGGTACAACAGGAAATATTTATGATGGCGAAATCAAAAGAGTACCAGCGACTATTGCAGGTGAATTTGGCAGAGTTATGCAGTGGGCAGATAAATATAGAAAACTTGGTGTTAGAACAAATGCAGATACACCAACTGATACTGCAAAAGCAATTGAACTTGGCGCAGAAGGTATCGGATTATGTAGAACTGAACATATGTTCTTTGATGAAGAAAGAATATTTAACATTAGAAAAATGATTCTTGCAGAAACAACTAAGGAAAGAGAAAAAGCATTAGATAAGTTAATCCCTTATCAAAAAGGTGATTTTAAAGCAATGTATAAAGAACTTAAAAATCTTCCTATGACAGTTAGATATCTAGATCCACCTTTACATGAATTTTTACCAAAAGAAGATGCAGAAATTAAAGCCCTTGCAAAAGATATGGGAGTTACAGAAACAGCTTTAAAAGCTAAATGTGATGAATTACATGAATTTAATCCAATGATGGGTCATAGAGGATGTAGACTAGCAGTTACATATCCAGAAATAGCAAAAATGCAAACAAGAGCGCTTATGGAAGCTGCAATTGAAGTTAAAGAAGAAGATGGATATGATATCGTCCCTGAAATAATGATTCCACTTGTTGGAGAAGTAAAAGAATTAAAATTTGTTAAAGACATAGTTGTAGAAGTAGCAGAACAAGTTAAAAAAGAAAAAGGTTCTGACATGAAATATCATATAGGTACTATGATTGAAATACCAAGAGCAGCACTTTCTGCAGATGAAATTGCAAAAGAAGCAGAATTCTTCTCATTTGGTACAAATGATTTAACTCAAATGACATTTGGATTCTCTAGAGATGATGCAGGCAAATTCTTAAATAGTTACTATGAAACAAAGATTTATGAACAAGATCCATTTGCAAAAATAGATCAAAAAGGTGTTGGTAAACTTGTTAAAATGGCAGTTGAACTAGGAAGAAAAACAAGACCTGATATCAAACTTGGAATATGTGGCGAACATGGCGGAGACCCATCATCAGTAGAATTTTGTCATAATATTGGTCTAAACTATGTATCATGCTCTCCATTTAGAGTACCAATAGCTAGACTTGCTGCTGCACAAGCTGCAATTAAAGCGAATCAAAAATAGGACGTTAAACGTACCAAAATGATAAAACTAAAAGACTAGAAATAGTCTTTTTTTGTTGGAATTAAAAGAGTTTGGGGTAATCATAAATATTTAAGTAAAATATATTAAAAATTGAAAAAGATGCGATGAAAAAAACATTTTATAATGAAAATATTATAAGAGGATTTGAAGCATGGGAAGAAATGAGAGAAAGAAGAATAAATGGAGAAATATCAGATAGTGAATATATTGAATGGAAACTCAATTTTGATTTGGAAACTCTTGACTAAACAACTAAAATTGTCAAATTTTATGATATAATATTATATAGTGAATTCTTCGCTATAATTGAAAAAATAATGAATATGAAAAAAATGCTGATGGGAGAGGTAAAATGAATAATAACGATTTAACTTTTTTTACAAATGAACCAGAAAGGAATCTTTACGATAGATTTAATAAAATATTAAAACGAGATACAGAATTTTTTGATGTATTAGTTGGCTATTTTAGAGCTAGCGGTTTTTACTTACTTCAAGATGCCTTAGATAATGTTAGTAAAACAAGAATTCTTATTGGAATTAATACTGACAAAGAAATTATTGAGATGTATAAAGAATCTCAAATGCAAATTGAAGAAATAAGTAATAATGCTTATAACACTAAAAAGAGATATATTGAAAAGTTAAAAAAAGAATTTGAAGACTCTGATGACAACGAAGAAGTGGATACTGGAGTTAAAAAGTTTGTTGAAATGCTAAAAAGTGGAAAACTTGAAGTAAGAGTTTATTCTAAACAACCTATTCATGCAAAGTTATATATTATGCGAAATTATGAAGATTGTGCTGATTATGGAAAAGTTATTACTGGTTCATCAAATTTTTCAGCAAATGGATTACATAATAATCTAGAATTTAATGTTGAGTTAAAAAATGCAGGCGATGTAAAATTTGCTTCTGAAAAGTTTGAAGAGTTATGGAGAGATTCTATCGAAGTTAATCAAGAATGTATAGATACTATTGAGAAAGACACATGGATAAAAGAAGATATCACTCCATATGAAATGTATTTGAAATTTTTATATGAATATTTCAAAGAACAAATAAATGATGATCAAAATTTTACATTCAATGATGGATATGTTATTGAAGGATTTAAACCATATCAATATCAAAAAGATGCAGTTATCCAAGCAAAGAGAATTCTTGAACAACATAATGGTGTATTTATATCAGATGTTGTTGGTCTTGGTAAAACGTATATGTGTTCATTACTTGCAGTAGAATTAGATAGTTGGAAATTATTCTTAGTTCCACCAGTATTGATTGACTATTGGAAAGATGTTCTTACTTCATTTGGAGTTAGAGGATTTACTGTAATGTCTACAGGTGCAATTAAAAAAATATCTGAAGAAAAGTTATATAAAAAGTATAAATATATATTTGTAGATGAAGCTCATAAATTTAGAAATGAAAGAACTGAGACTTACGCATATCTACATGAGATTTGTGCTGGTAAAAAAGTAGTACTTATTACTGCAACACCTCAAAATAATTATGTTACAGATATCGCAAGTCAAATGTATTTATTTGAATCTAAAACTAATTCTACAATTCCAGGAGTAAAGAAATTAGAACAATTCTTCTTATCTTTAAGAAATGATGTTAAGAGATATTCTAATGATAAATCATCAGCAGAATACTTAAGAGCAGTAGAAAAGGCTTCTAATGTAATCAGAGACAAAGTATTAAGACAAGTAATGATTAGAAGAACGAGAACAGAGATTCAAAACAACTATGAAAAAGATATGAAAAAACAAGGTTTAGTTTTTCCTAAAGTTAATGATCCAATAAAAGAAACATATGAATTTGATAAAAAAACAGAAATGGTATTTGAAAGTACACTTGAGTTAATAAAACAAATTACATATGCTCGTTATACTCCTTTAACATATGTTAATGAGTCAGTTTTAACAAATGAAATGAACTCTTTATTAACCGGTCAAAGAAACATGACTGGATTCATGAAGGGCATTCTTGTAATGAGACTTGAAAGTAGTCAATATGCATTTAAGATGACATTAGGAAGATTCATTTCATCATTACAATCATTTATTAATATGTATTATGATGGAGAAGTTTGGATAAGTAGAAAATTAAATGTAGATGATTTATTAGCTAGAGATGATATTGATACACTATTAGATGCGGTTGATAAAGGTAATGCATTCCACTTCAAATCAGAAGATTTTAGAGATAGTTTTATAGTTGATTTAAAACATGATTTAGAAATTTTAACTACCTTACAAGATATGTGGAATAGTTTAGAAAAAGATAATAAATTAGATTACTTTATTGAAAGATTAAAATCAGATAATAGACTTTCAAAAAAAATAATTATATTTACTGGTTCAACAGAAACTGGAGAATATTTATATAAGAATATAGAAGAAAAATTAGGAAGAAATGTAATTTTCTTCTCAGGATCAATGAGCGATTCAATAAAAAATGATATTAGAAATAATTTTGATCCAAATGTTGATAGTGAAGTTCAAGAGGATATATATGATGTATTAGTTACTACTGATGTCCTTGCTGAAGGCATGAACTTACATAGAAGTAATGTTGTAATTAATTATGATCTTCCATGGAATCCAACAAGAATAATGCAAAGGGTAGGACGTATTAATAGAGTTGGTACTAAATTTGATGAATTATTTATTTACAATTTCTTTCCTACAACAAATTCTAATGACATAACACATCAAAGTGAAAATATTATTAGTAAGATTAAAATGTTCCATGATTTATTGGGCGAAGATTCTAAGTTCTTAACTGATGAAGAAAATGTATCAACTCATGAATTGTTTAGACAAATGACTACTATCGATGATGATGGAGATACTGGATTAAATTCTGAATTAAAATATTTATCATATATCAGAAAAGTTAGAGATGAAAATCCAGATTTATTTACAAAGATTAAAAATCTACCTAAAAAAATAAAAATTGCTCGAGATGGAAACGATTTGGAATTGTTAACCTTCTTTAGAAAAGGATATGTAAAGAAATTCTATATTTCTGATGAAACTCAAACACGAGATATTTCTTTTGATGATGCTATACAAATGGTAGAAGCTGATAAAGATGAAAGAACAATTGAAATTAATAATAAATATTACAAATTATTAAAAATGAATAAGGATTCATTTAATACCTTCGAAGAAAATGATGGACAAGATGAATTCTCAGAACAAGAAACAAGAAAAGGAACAAACAATGCAAGAGATATCTCATTAATAATAAAAGAAGTATTAAAACTTCCAGAATTAACTGATGAGGAAGAAGATAGAGCAATTAGATTAATTCAATTATTAGAAGATGGTGAGATACCAATATCATATTTAAAAGAAGCTAAAAAGAATTCTAAATTAAATATTAGGAGTACAAGTGATTTATTACCATTTTATAAAAAATTTGCCGATAGTATTCCAGAAACATATTTTGATTATGAAGAAAACATAATACGTAATACTGATACTCCAAAAGAAATAGTATTATCAGAATTATTTATAAAGTAGGTGAATATGCATGGCTAATAGAAATAGAGAATATATAGATTTTTTAAAGCAAAGATTTGATGAAACTAAGTTTATTGAATTTATAAGTGATTTGTTAAATCTTTCGTCAGAAGATATTAATGCTTTAATAGCAGAACAAAAACCAGAGCAAAAACAGTTTAGAGATACGATTGAGTATTATAAGTTTGTAGCAAATTATGCATCTAATTCTGATAAAATTGGAACCTTTATTGTTAAATTAACATCTGAAGGATCTCAAAATGCAAGAACTGCTCAAAGAACTTTTATTTCAACTTTATTAAATAAATACAATCTAGATGCTTCAATAGTTGCATTTTATCAAGATAATGAGTCTTCATGGAGATTATCATTTGTAAAAAAAGAATTAAGTTTTACTGATAAAGGAATTAAAGTTGATTTAACTCCAGCTAAAAGATTTTCTTATTTAGTTGGTGAGAATGAATCAGTTCATACTGCACAAGAATATTTATTTAGTTTATTAAATATAGAAGATAGAAAAATAACATTATCTGATATTGAAAAAGTATTTGATGTTGAGAAAGTTACAAAGAAATTCTTTGAAGAATATAAAGAAAAGTATTTAGAATTAAAAGAATTCTTAGATAAAAATCAAGATTTTATTACTGAATCAAAAAAATGCGATTTTACATCAGAAGAATTTGCAAAAAAATTAATGGGACAAATTGTTTTCTTATACTTCCTTCAAAAAAAAGGATGGTTAGGTGTCCAAATTGTTCCTGATAAATTAACAGAGCAAGAATATAATGAAATATCAAATAAAATAGATAGTGTATGCAATAATCTTTTAGAAAAATATTATTTTAAAGATGGTAGTGAATATATAATTAACAAACAATCATTAAAAAGTGAATCTATCAAAGATAATATTAATAATTTTGTATCAATTTTTAAGGAAACTAAATATGATAAGGCTTGGGGAACTGGTGATAAACAATTTGTAAGAAACATGTTTAGGAAATCAAGATTAGATCATAAGGATAATTTCTTTGATGAATATTTAGAGCCATTTTTCTATAGTGGATTAAATGAAAAGAGGGAAAATCAATATTTCGTATTATTTAATTGTAAGATTCCATTTTTAAATGGAGGTTTATTTGAACCATTAAATAATTACAGATGGTCATCTGCTGAATTTAATATTCCTGATGAAATGTTTTCAAATGACAAAAAGGATGGAATATTAGATATATTTGATTTATATAATTTTACAATTGATGAGGAGGAACCTTTAGAAAAGGATATTGCAGTTGATCCAGAAATGCTTGGAAAAATATTTGAAAACTTATTAGATGTCAAAGATAGAAAATCTTCAGGTTCTTTCTATACGCCAAGAGAGATAGTTCATTATATGTGTCAAGAAGCCTTAGCAAATTATATAGTTAATAAATTAGATATTCCATATAATGATATCATTACATTTATTAAATTTGGTGATGTAATTACGCAAACTGATTGGACTAATATTTATAATAATAGCAATGTTCATCTTTTACCAGATTCTATTTGGGGAAAAATTATAGAAATAGATCAAGTGTTGTTAGATTTAAAAGTTGCAGATCCAGCAGTAGGTTCAGGTGCTTTTCCTTTAGGAATGTTAAATGAAATTGTTAAGTTGAGAGATAACATTTCAAGTTATATTTTAATACAAGAAGATAGTAATATTATTGTCAGAGATAACATTCCCGGAGAATTATTAGTTAGAGATATCTACTCTATGAAATTACAAACAATAGAGAATTCTATTTATGCAGTAGATTTAGAACCTAGTGCTGTCGATATTGCAAAGCTTAGATTATGGTTATCATTAATTGTTGATTATCCTAACAATAGCGAGCCGAAGCCATTACCAAATTTAGATTGTAAGATTTTACAAGGGAATAGTTTAGTTGATAAATTAGATGGAATTTCATTATTTGATGAAACTTTATTTAATAGAGCAATTAATAAAAAGAAATCAAATCATCAACAACAAAGTTTATTTGGATTTACTGATACTGTAAGCATTCAACAACAAATAGTTTTTGATGGTGAAGAGAATCCTAATTACTTAATAGATGCAATGTTAGAATTACAAAAAAAGTTTTTTTCAGCATCAAATAGTAAAGAGAAAATAATACTCAAAGAAAAAATTAATAATATTCAATATGAAATGATAAAAGAATCGTTAAAAAATAATCCTTCTAAATTGAGTAAGTTTGATATTGAATATAAAAAGAGAAAAAAAGGTTGGATGATTTGGAATTTAGAGTTCTATGATGTTTTTAAAAATCATTCGGGTTTTGATATCGTTATTGGAAATCCACCATATGTTGGAGAAGATGGTAATAAGGATATTTTTGAACCAATAAAAAAATCATCTTTGGGTGAAAAGTTTTATATGGGTAAAATGGACTTGTTATACTTTTTCTTTCATTTAGCTTTAAACCTAACTAATAAAAAAGGCGTTATTGCAATGATTACAACTAATTACTATATAACAGCAGATGGAGCTTTAAAGTTAAGAAATGATTTAAAAGATAGAGCTTATATTAAGAATATTATAAACTTTAATGAATATAAAGTTTTTGAATCTGCTAAAGGGCAACATAACATGATTACTATATTAACTAAAGATAGAATTAATAAAAATAATAAATGTAAAGTAGTTTCCTTCGAAAACAAAGGTTCATTATTTGGTGAAGGAACTAAAATTGATTTATATGATATTAATCATAAAGATGCTGTCGTTTCAATAATTAATAATGAAGATTTATATTTTGGAAAGTATAATTATCTAGATATCAGAAAAAATTATACTAAGAATTCTGATGAATATAGAACTATTAATTATTTAAAAAAATGTAATACAAAATTATGTGATATTGCAAATGTTAATCAAGGTGTTGTACCTGGTGCAATTAAAACTACAAAAGCAAATATAGAAGTATTAAAAGATTCATCTATAGAAATTAATGATGGAATTTATGTTTTGGATATGGAAAATATAAGGGACAAATCATTTTATTTGTCATTAAATAATAATGAATTAAAAATGCTTAGACCATATTTTAAAAATTCAGATATTGGTTTATATAGTTATAATAAAAAAGCTAGTAAATGGCTTATATATGCTGATTCAAGGCCGATATCTCCAATTGAAATGCCAAACATTTACAATCATTTTCAAAAATTTAAACCTATACTAGAAGAGAGACTAAAGAGATATAATGAATCATACTTATGGACATCATTGCATCGACCAAGGGTTGAAAGAATTTTTAAAACTGAAAAAATACTTATTCCATACAGAGCAAAAAGCAACAATTTTGCATATTGCATTGATGATTGGTTTTTTAGTACAGATTGCTATTGCGTTACAAGCAAGGGAATTGAAAATTTAAAATATATTCTTGCACTAATGAATTCAAAACCATATTTTATTTGGTATAAGAATATGGGAAAAGTTAAAGGTGATGTGATGGAGTTTATGCCTACAATGTTGAATGAAACACCTATCATCAATATGGATGATGTTGATAAGACTAAATTAATTAATTTAGCAAGTAAATTGTCTAGTATGAATGTAGTTGATAAAAATACTCCGGAATTAAAAGAAATTGATGAAATTATTATGAGTTACATTAATAAAGCGTGAAATCAAGTATGCGATGAAAGAAGTAGAAATGCTTCTTTTTCTTATGCTTAAAATCACATAGTAAACAAATTCTTATAAAAATGATAAGTTTTAGTAGAGGTGATGAAAATGAAAAGGAAAGTAGCAATATATGGCTGAATATGTTTTTAGAAATCTTACTCAAAATCCTGATAATAGAAAACAATTATTTGAACGATTAATGAAAGGAGTTGATATAGATGCACATCCGGAAATAAAAATACAAGAAAGGATTAATAAATTAAAACAATTAATAGAAAAAGAAACAGAAAAGTTTGATAGATTAATTGATACATATTAAGATAAAACTATAGATCTAAATATGTATGATATGTTTCAAAAGAAGCTATCAAGTAGAATAGAGAAATATAAAATAGAAATAATAGAATTAGAAAAGAAATGTGAATCAATTGAACCATTAGAAGTTAGAATTGAGAATGCAAAAAAGAGTATTAGAAGATTACTT
>CADBKG010000007.1 GCA_902795215.1 uncultured Erysipelotrichaceae bacterium
ATCTGGTTATTTTAAATGTAAGGATTGTGGCGAGTCAATGTATATAAAGAAAGGGAAAAATAAAGATTACTATTATTGTAAAAGTTATATAACAAATGGTATTTGTACAAATCATTCTATAGAAAAAAATAAATTATACGATGAGATATTAAAACAAATGAATTTAAAAGGAATAGAAAATAAAGATATAAAAAAAATAACAAGAAATAGAATTATAAAATATATTGAAAATATTTTTATTCATGAAGATAAAAGTATTGAGATTAATTTTAAGGAAGATATAAATTCTATTTAATAATTATGTTATAATGTTATAGAAAAAAGGAAGTGATTTCTAATGAGTAATCAAGATAATGAAAAGGTGTTTCAAAAGAGTAATATCAATTGGTATCCAGGGCATATGAAGAAAACAACAAAGGAGATTAGAGAATTAATGCCTGTCATTGATTTTGTTATTGAAGTATTAGATGGTAGAGTACCATATTCTTCTAAAATTAATAATGCTGCAGATATTATAAGAAATAAACCTTGTTTGATGGTTTTAACAAAAAAGGATTTATGTGATGAAGTTGAAACTAAAAAATGGGTGGATTACTATGAAAAGCAAGGAAATAAAGTCGTATTTGTAGATTTAAAAAGTCATAGTGATTATAAAATATTGCTTAATAAGTTAGATGAGATAGTAAAGATAGTTAATCAAAAAAGACTAGATAAAGGTCTTAAAATAAAGGAACCTAGAGGACTTGTAATGGGGGTACCAAATAGCGGCAAGAGTACTTTGATAAATGTGCTAGCTAAAAAGAAAATAGCAAACACTGGAAATGTACCTGGATTTACAAAAAGTCTTTCATGGCTTAAAGCTGGAAATTTTATGCTTCTTGATAGTCCGGGAATACTTTGGCCTAAATTCGATAGTGAAACTCTTGCTCTTAATTTAGCAAGTACTAGTGCAATTAGAGAAGAAGTTGTTCCTATAGGAGATGTATCATACCATATATTGAAATTACTCAATAAATATTATCCTGATAAACTATATGATAGATATGGACTTAAAAATTTAAGTGATGATACTTTAAAAGATTATGAAACAATTGCTAAAAAACTTAATATAATATCTGTAGGGAATACTTTTGATCTAAACAAAGTATATAAATTTATCCTAAATGATGTTAGAGTTGGGAATATAAAAGGAATTACTTTTGATAGGAGAGACTAATGGAAGTAGACTTATTAAAATTCGAAAAAGAATTATATAATGAAGGAATTGATCTTATCGCTGGAGTAGATGAAGTAGGAAGGGGGCCATTATATGGCCCTGTTGTTACGGCTGCAGTAATATTAAAAAAAGGATATTTTTTAGAAGGAATTAACGATTCTAAAAAATTAACCCCTAGGCAAAGAGATAAATTCTATGATATAATAATGCGCGATGCAATAGCTATTGGTATAGGAGAAGTATCAAGTAAGCGAATTGATGAAATAAATATTTATGAAGCAACAAAAGAAGCTATGAAAGAAGCAATAAATAATCTTAGTATTAAACCTGAGCATGTGCTTATAGATGCCATGAAATTAGAACTTGATGTGCCATCTACAAGTATTATTAAAGGTGATGCTAAGAGTGAATCTATCGCTGCAGCGAGCATAATAGCTAAAGTTACTAGAGATAGAATGATGAAAAAAGAAGGTGAGCTTCATCCAGGGTATGGTTTTGAAAAACACATGGGGTATCCAACTAAGGCACATATAGAAAATGTTCTTAAACTTGGTGTCCTTCCAAACCATAGAAAAACTTTTGAGCCAATTAAAAGTATAGTAAATGGAAGTGATATAAATGAAAGAAGAAACAAAAGAAAAAGAAAAATCAAAAAAGAAATCAAAGAGTAGTTCAACATCTCCTAAAAAGGGAACTGCAAAAAAAACTACTCAAACTAAATCTAATAATAAAAGTAATTCAGCCAAGAATAATACCAAAACAAAAGCTAAAAATTCAAAGCAGAAAAAAACAAGTAATTCTGCTTCTAAAAGTAAAAAAATAAACGAAAGTAAAAGCGCAAAAACAAGAGGAACTTCTAATAAAACAAAAAACACTAAAAAAACATCAAATAAAAAGAGTAAAAATGAAAAGAAGTTATCTTTTTTTGGAAAATTTAAAAATAAGCTTGTAGATTTTTTAAAAAAAGATAAAAACAAACATATATGGATGCTTGTTATAGAAACGCTTTATATTTTTGCTGTTGAAATGGTAACTAAAGTATTACTTAATACATTTAGTATTTCTTATCCAGCACTTAGAATCTTTATATCAAGTATAATTTTATCTATTATTATTACATTAATAACTAGCAATATTAATTTAAAAGTAAGAAAAGTAATTTACATAATACTTAATTTCTTTATTGCTTTTTATGCTTGGTTACAAATAGGATTTATGAACTTCCTTGGAGCATTTATGAGTATGGGAAATGCTGAACAGGGAACTAAAATTACTGATTATATAGTTGATTTTGTTAAGGCATATAAACTTAGCGTATATACTATTTTTATTCCTTTTGTTTTAGTTTTGTTATATTTAATATTTGAAAAAAAATTTACCAATAATGGATATTTAAATAAAATAAGATATACTAAAAAGAAAGTGTTAATTATTCTTGGAAGCATTGTGTTTTTATGTGGTACATTTTATGCAACGGTTATAATTCCATTTATGCAAAACAAGTTTCAAACTGTATCAAATAAAGATTTACTTAAATATCCATCTAATCCTTCTATTGCAATTAAAAATTATGGAACAACAATGTATTTCTTACTAGATTTAAAAGGATTAGTGTTTGGTGGTGCGGATGAAATATATAGTGCATCTGGTACAAGCAAGAGAGCTTTTCAATCTGCGACTAGAGAAATAGATGATACAAAATATAATGAATTAATTAAAACAGAAGAAGATGAAACTTTAAATAAACTTAATAAATATTTTATTAATAGAGAAATACCTGATACAAATGAGTATACAGGCAAATTCAAAGATAAAAACCTTATTATGATTATGATGGAAACAGTATCATTTGCAGTTTTTGATGATGCATATAAAGAGTATTTTCCAACATTAAATAAGCTATATCATGAAGGAATAAGCAGTACTAATAACTATAGTCCAAAGAATAATTGCGCAACAGGTGAGTCTGAAATGACTAGCGAAATAAGTCTTTATTCAATTGAAACAACATGTACTGTTAATACTTATAGAAATAATGTTTATAAAGAAGCTTTGCTTTATATGATGAGAAATAATGGATATTATGCAAGTGCTTATCATAATTATAGTGATCACTATTATTATAGAAATACAATAGAATATAATTTTGGTGCAGAAAAATTTTATGATGTTGATGCACTTGGAATTGACTATGTACCTGTATATAAAGAATGGCCTAGCGATGTTGAACTTATGGAAAAAGCTTTACCAAACTTTATAAATAAAGATAAATTTGCAAGTTATATGGTAACGGTTACTAGTCATACACCATATATTCAATCTAGTGAATATGGTGATATGTATGTTGATATGTTTAATGATTTAGACATAGATTTACCTGCCAAAAGATATTTAAGTAAGATTAAAGTTGTAGATCTTGCTATGGAGTATTTGCTTAAAGAGCTTGAAGAAGAAGGTAAACTTGAAGATACAGTACTTGTATTATTTGGAGATCATTATCCATATGCTTTAAGTAGAGATGAATTCCAATCAATTGCTAAGTATGATATTAATACTAACCAAGAAATGGATAGAACTCCTTTTATAATATATAATAAAGGAACTGAACCAGAAAAAATTAATAAAGTAACAACACCAATGGATTATGCACCAACTATTCTTAATCTATTTGGAATAAATTATGATCCGAGGTATTATATGGGACATGATATATTCAGTAAATATGAAGATTATGCAGTGTTCCCAGATAATAGTTGGCAATCTCCTGAAGGTTTTTATAGTGCTTCCAAAGGAGTATTTATTCCAAAAGAAAGTGGATATGATTTAGATGACGAAAAAATAATATCTAGAAACGAAGAAATAACACAGATGCGTAATATGAGTGCACTTGCTATTAGAAATAACTATTTTAACTATTTATTTGACTATTTTGAAAATTATGGTAATAATAATGTAGTAGTGGAAAGGACTGATTAAATGAAAAACGTTATCATCGTCGAATCTCCAAGCAAAACAAAAACAATATCTAAATATCTTGGAAACGACTATAAAGTAGTATCATCAAAAGGACATATTAGAGATTTAGCAACTACGGGGAAATTTGGCCTTGGAATTGACGTTGAGAATGATTTTGAACCTACATACATTCCAATAAAAGATAAGAAAAAACTAATTAGTGATTTAGAAAAAGAAACAAAAAATGCTAAAGTTTATTTAGCATCCGATCCTGATAGAGAAGGAGAAGCTATAAGCTGGCATTTAAAAGATACTTTGAATTTACATAATTATGAAAGAATAGTTTTTAATGAAATAACAAAACCAGCAGTACTAGAAGCACTTAAAAATCCAAGAGATATCGATATGGATTTAGTTAAGTCTCAAGAAACTAGAAGAATGCTTGATAGAATTATTGGTTTTAGATTATCTAAACTTATGCAATCTAAAACAGATGGAACAAGTGCGGGTAGAGTTCAATCAGTAGCGTTAAAACTAATCGTTGATAGAGAAAGAGAAATCGCTGCTTTTAAAGAAGAAGAATATTGGACAATTAAAGCTTTATTTGAAGGCTTTGAAGCAACATTAATTAAATATTTAAAAGAAGATATTGAAATAAAAAGTGAAGAAGAAGCAGATAAGATAATAGATTCTTTATCTAAATGTTTTAATATTGATTCGGTTGAAACAAAACTAAAAAATAAAAAAGGTGTAATGCCATTTACAACAAGCACCCTTCAGCAAGCAGCTATAAATATGCTTAACTTTAATTCAAGTAAGACAATGCGTATAGCTCAAAAATTATATGAAGGTATAGACATAGGCTCTGAAACAACAGGTATCATTACATACATGCGTACAGATTCAACAAGACTTTCAGGTGTATTTACATATCCAGCGATGGAATATATCGAAAAAACATATGGTAAAGAATATGTTGGAAACGTAAAAGTAGCTAAGAAAAATGATAACGTACAAGACGCGCATGAAGCTATTCGTCCAACAGATATAACAAGAACACCTGATTCAATTAAAGAATATTTATCAAATGAAGAATATAAATTATATAGTTTAATATATTATAGAACTCTTGCATCATTAATGAAAGATGCTAAAGCACAAAGTACAATTATAACTTTAGAAAACAATGGTTATATTTTTAAGGCTACTGGAAGTGTAATTGTTTTTGATGGATATTTAAAAGTATATGGTAAATATTCTAAACAAGAAGACGTTATTTTACCAGATTTAACTAATCTTAAAACTAAAATTGTAATTGCAGAAGACATAGAAAAAGAACAACATTTCACTAAACCATCACCTAGATATACAGAAGCAAGTTTGATTAAAGAAATGGAGTCACTTGGAATTGGTAGACCTAGTACATATGCAAAAACAATGGATACTTTAAAATTTCGTAATTATGTGTATATAGAAGATAAAAAGTTTATTCCAACTGAAATTGGTTTTGAAATAACTGATAAATTACAGGAAGCATTTAGTGATATTATAAATGTTAAATATACTGCTAAGATGGAATCTGATTTAGATAAAGTCGCTGAAAATAAATATGATAATATAAAACTGTTAAAAGACTTTTTCAATAAATTTGAACCTTTGGTAGAATCTGCCTTTAAAACAATGGAGAAAAAAGCCCCAACAAAAACTGGTGAAATTTGTCCAGAGTGTGGTGGAGATTTAGTTGTTAGAAAAGGGAAATTTGGTGAATTTGTGGCATGCTCAAATTATCCAGAATGTAAATATATCAAAAAAGAAGAAAAGAAAATATATGCAGAGTGTCCTAAGTGTCATGAAGGAAATATAGTCGCTAAAAAAACAAAAAAAGGTAAAACTTTCTATGGATGTGACAACTTTCCTAAATGTGATTATGCATTATGGGATGAACCAACTGGAGATTTTTGTCCAAATTGTAATATGCTTCTTGTTAAAAAAGGGAAAAAAGTTTATTGCCCTGAGTGCGATAAAAAGTAACAATTAAAAGTTTTAAACATATAATATTATAGAATATTAAGAAAGGCGTTTTTCCGCCTTTCTTTTTGTGAAAGGAATTATATGAGTTTTTTAATTGAATATGGTAATACTATTTTATATACAGTAATAATGGCAATGATAAGCTATATTGGATTAGCGGTAAAAAATAGAATTACCAAATGGTATAAGCTTTTAGAAGAGAAGGAAGTTGCAAAAACTTGTGTAAATGCAGTGAATAAAATATATAAAAACAAAACTGATAAAGAAAGATATAATCTTGCCCTTAAAAACATAAATATATTATTAAAAGAAAGAAATATTAAAATATCAGAATTAGAAGCTAAACTACTAATAAGTGAAGTGTGTAAAACCATGGATTGCGAAGGTATTGAAAATGTATAAACTTTTAAATGTTAAAAATAATAACAATTTAAAAATAGATGGAATTGTAGGTATAAACACAGTTTTAAAGATAAATGAATAATACTTCACATAAATTTCACATAACTAACATTTAAATTACAAAGAAAAAAAGTATATTTAAATCACAAGAAATGAAGGTGATATGAAGAAAATAAAAAGTAGTCACAAATATAAATAAAATATGCAAAATATTCACGTATGTGATAAAAATATAAAACTTATCCTTCTCAAATAAACTTATAAACTTTAAAAAGGCGCCATTGGCGCTTTTTGTATTATTAAAGATAATTTTATCATAAAATATAATGGTGATTATATGAATGAAGAAATTCTAAATAAAGTTTCAAAAAAAACAAATGTTGATAAGGATTTAATAATAAACCTTGCCCAAAAATTATCAAACGGAAATATGAAAGATGAAAGTGCAATTGATGAAGTAATTGAATCATTGTCAAAAGCAACAGGAAAGAATGTTTCGCCAGAACTAAAAACAAAAATAAAAGATACAATTAAAGAAGACAAAGTTCCTAAAAACTTAGATAAAATGTTTTAAAGTGTGAAATTCACACTTTTTTTTCATAACAAACTATGATATAATCATGGAAGAATAGGGATGGTAAGTGTGTTTCAAAAGATAGAAAAAATTACTGATAATATTGCTACAGTTGGAATTAATAAAACTGGTACAGTTATGCCTGACTTAATGAATATGCACGTTGTATTTGTTAATGGTAACCAAAGAATACTTGGTGAAGTAAAAGATATAACTGAAACAA
The DNA here is from genome assembly GCA_902795215.1 of uncultured Erysipelotrichaceae bacterium. Classification (GTDB taxonomy): domain Bacteria; phylum Bacillota_I; class Bacilli_A; order RF39; family UBA660; genus RUG11867. Next base: position 7,402 of record CADBKG010000007.1, read on the forward strand.
CAGTAGATATAAAGTTTTTAGGTGAATTTACAGATCGTGGTTTTGTAACAGGTATACTTAGAAAACCAAGTCTTGATTCAAAACTTAGAATGATTAATGAACAAGAATTACAAGATTTGATTGGAACTAAAAGCCCTGATAATTTCTTACTTGGATATAGTCCTATGTATAATAATTATCCAATATATGTTGGAATTAATGAACTATTTTCAAATCACTTTGCTATCCTAGGAGCGTCTGGTTCTGGAAAATCATGTGGTACATCTAGAATTATTCAAAATATATTTTCTAATCCTGAAATGCCAGTTAATAATGCGAATCTAATATTTTTTGATGCATATGGTGAATATAAAAATGCATTTAGAAACATTAATCAGTTAAATGCAAATTATCATTATAAATTTATTACAACTAATAAACAAGAACCAACGGATGAAGATTTAAAGATGCCAATATACTTATTAACACTTGATGACATAGCGCTTATGCTTAATGCTACCGAGCATAGTCAAATAACGTTACTTGAAAGAGCTATGAAATTGGTTAGAGTTTTTGCTAGAAAAGACGAAGAAAGTTTAAGTTTAAAAAATCACTTAATAGCTAAAGCGCTAGTTGCAATTCTTTTTTCAAGTTTAACAAACGCTGGAAAGAAAAATGAAATATTTAAACTTATTCATGATACAAATACACCACAGTTTAGTTTTAATACACAATTACAGGGTGTAGGTTTTACAAGAAGTTTCTCTGATTGTTTTGAATTAGATTCAAATGGGCAATTCTCTGAATCAGTATTAATTAATGAATATGTACTCAGTTTTATTGATGAATCACTAGAAGCAAATATGCCAGAGGATAATCAATATTTTACAATTGAAGATTTCGAGACTGCTTTAACATTTACAATGATTAGTGAAGGAATTCAAGAAAACAGTGATTTTCAAAATGCAGCAACTATGCTTCAAGTTAGACTTCATACTATAGTTAATTCTTCAAATAAAAATTTATTTAATTATCCTGATTTTATATCACTTGAACAATATATTACAAGGCTTGTAGTTCAAGATAATCATCGTTGCCAAATCGTTAATATTAACCTTGAAGGATTGGATGATTCACTTGCAAAAGTTATGGTTAAAATATATTCAAGAATGTTCTTTGATTTTGCAAAAGGAAGACCAGAAAGAGCAGCAACTCCATTCCATTTATTCTTAGAAGAAGCACATAGATATGTACAAAAAGATAGTGATACATTCTTAATTGGATATAACATATTTGATAGAATTGCTAAGGAAGGACGTAAATATGGAGTTCTTCTTGATATAATTTCACAAAGACCAGTAGAACTTTCTGATACAGTTATTTCGCAGATTTCAAACTTCTTAATATTTAAAATGACACACCCTGCGGATGTGGCATATATCGAAAAAATGCTTCCTGGTATGAGCACGGATATAATCGAAAAATTATCTAGCTTACAACCAGGTACTAATGTAGCTTTTGGTAGTGCATTTAAAATACCATTTATTACTAGAATGCAAATGCCAAATCCAAGTCCATATTCATCAAATGCGGATGTTAAAAAAGCTTGGCAATAAGGTTAGTTTTCTAACCTTTTTTTTGTTGACGTATATACTAATTTTTGTTAAAATATTATATATGATAGGAGGAATAAAAATGAATAAAGAGAAGGGATTACAAACACTTATAATTGCTGTACTTGCTATTGCAATACTTATTATGTCTGTAGGTTTCGCTGCCTATTCACAAACATTAAATATTAATGGTACAGCTACAGTTAAGAGTGCAAATTGGAAGGTGCATTTTGTAGATACTACTTATGCAGAAAGTACTGGTAGTGTACAGGCTACATCAAAAACAATTACTGATACTGATGTTACATATACAGTTACACTAAACAAACCAGGTGATTTTTATGAATTTTCAATTAACGTAAAAAACTCTGGTACAATTGATGCTAAATTACAAAGCATAACTATGTCTGCATTAACTGCTGCACAAGCTAAATATTTAACTTATAAGTTAACTTATGATGGAACAGATTATAATGCTACAACAACTGGACTATCTAATGCATTAAATGCAAGTGCAACAAAGACTGTTAAAGTAAGAGTAGACTATGTTCAACCAGAATCAAGTGAAGACTTACCTGCCTCTGATGCAACTGTAACATTAACTGCATCACTTGATTACGTTCAAGCATAATTTATACTAACCAAAAGGTTAGTCTTTTTGCATCCTAAGGAGAAAGCCTATGAAAAAGAATACTAGAGGGATAAACTATTTACTTATAGAATTGTTAATATCAGTCCTTGTTTTTACTTTTATGTTTAAAGGTCAAGTAAGAATGTATACAATAACAGCATTAATGGTTATATATGCAGTATGCATGATTAAAAGATTTGGCTTAATGAAGGATAATAACTATTTAAAATCATACGTAAATAGGATAGTAATTGCCACTTTGATGGCATTCCTTCTAGTAATATATTTTGTAGGATTATTTTTAGGATTTAAAGAAAATATTATTGAAATAAAATCATTAAATATTTTAAAAATAGTATTACCATTAATTATATTAATAGTATCTCAAGAACTAATTAGATATATAATTGCAAGAAATAATCAAAAAGAGAAAAAACCACTTATTGTATATGCATTTATAATGATAATTGTAGATATAATAATGCATTCATTTATGTATAATTTCCATAGTAGAGAAGAAGTATTTATATTTATTAGTTTAATAATTCTTCCAAGTATTGCTAAAGAAATGTTATCAAGTTTTCTTGTATATAAATGTAGCTATGTACCAAGTCTTATATATAGACTTGCTATAGGTTTATATGCATATGTATTTCCAATAATACCGAATTTGGGAAATTATCTAACTGCAGTAGTGGATATATTTTTACCATTTACAATATATTACTTTTCAGCTAGGACAATAAGAAAGCATGAAAAGGAAGGATTGTATTACAAAAAAATTATTAAAAGGATTGTATACGTTCCTCTTCTTGTAATGGTATTAATAATAACAAGTTTAATAACTGGAATATTTAAATATAAACTAATTGCAATAGGATCTAATTCTATGAACCCAACATATGTTCGTGGGGATGCAATCATATATGAAAAAGAAAAACCTAAAGATATCGATGTGGGAGATATTTTGGTGTTTAAAAAAGATGGAAGATTAATAACTCATAGGGTTGTTAAAAAAACCAAAGTAAATGAAAAAGTATATTTTTATACTAAAGGGGACGCTAATAAAAGCGTTGACAATTTTAAAATAAATGAGGAAGAAGTTGTTGGAAAAGTTGATCTAGTAGTTAAATATGTAGGTTATCCAACACTTTGGATTAGAGAAGTAACAGAATAAAAAGGAGGACTTATGAGTGCAAAAAGAAAAATAATCACAACTAATATTATACTTATTATACTTGTAATTCTTTTTGTGCTTGCAGGGGGATATTTCCTAAATAAAGGCTTCAAAAATTACAAAACAGTAAGTATTACATATGATGAAAATAATGAAGTTCATTATAAGGTATATTTAAAAGAAAACAATTTCTTTGATGAGCCATATCTTAATGAAAATAGAACATATATAACAAATTTAATAAATTATATAAATGTTGATTATAAGTATGATATTAACTTTAATAAGAAAGTAAGTGGTAATTACTCATACTATATAAGCGCTACTATTGAAGCAGATAAATCCGGGAATGAAGAAGGAATATATTGGACAAAAGAATATATTTTAACGGATGAAAAACAACTAGAAGTAACAAATGTTGATTCATATACTATAATCGAAAATTTAAATATTGATTATCAGAAATATAATGAAATACTAAATGATTTTAAGAAAAGTGTTGGAATAACATTGGATGGAAAACTAATATTAAGTTTAGTTGTTAAAAATAATCTAACAAACAAAAGCTTTTCAGGTGAAAAAATAGATTTACCTGATAAGTCAAATATTTCACTTTCTATTCCACTTTCACAGCTTGCAGTAGAAGCGAGTGTTGATACTAATGCGGATAATTCTCATAAAACAATAACAAAAACTATTAAAGAAAAAGATGTTAAATATATAATATATAAAATTTCTGGTTTCTTGCTTATAATCAGCGGTATATATGGAATATTATATATAAGAAGAAAAAATAATGAATATAGAGTTAAGTATAATTACGAAATAGTTAAAAATAAGATATTGAATACTTATGATAGTATAATTGTTAATGTAAAATCTTCTCCAAATGTATCTAAACTTAATTGTATGAAAGTAGAAAGTTTTGAAGAATTAATAGATGCACATAGTGAAGTAAGAATGCCAATTAATTTTTATGAATCCAAGACTAAAAAAGAATGTATATTTACACTTATACATGAAAATAAAGCATGGCAATATATATTAAAATCTAATAACGAACAAGATAATAAAAAAAATAAGAAAACTAATACGAGGTAAAAATGAAAAAGAAAATATCATATTTAATTTTGTTTTTACTTTTATTTGTTTTCTCTTTTTTAACAGTTGGTTATGCTTTATATTCTAAAAACTTAGGAATAAGTGGGAATGTTAGACTAAAGTCACAAGGCGATGTTTATATTGCAAATGTTATTTTATCAGATAGCTCTAATCTAACAAATGCTAGCAATCCAGAATTCACAGATACGAGTATTGATTTTAATTTTGAATTCAATGGTGAAGGAATGAACGATACTTACTTTGCAGAGTATGATATTACCATTGTAAATGATACTTTTTATGATTATGAATTTGGTTCTAGTAAATTCACACCCGATATAAGTTTTGGTGAGACAAATAATGCAACAATAGACTTTACTTTTGAGGATATAACAGAAGGAGAAATTATTCCATCTGGAGGAAGTAAAACATTTAAACTTATTGCAACTTTAACGCCACTTGATGATAGTGGATCATATTCGGGTTCTGGTTCAGTTGAAGCTGATTTAAATGAAAATCCAAAAGGAAATATGCTTGGAAGTGTAACAAGTACAAACTCTGGTGATTTAACAGGTTCTACTATTACAGGACCATTCACAGCAGAAATAGTAAGTACATTTGAAAATTCTAAAACATTTACCCTTAAAACTAATAACGAAAATTTTGAAATAGTACTTGCAGATGGAACGCCTGCCACATATTCAATAGATGCTAATAGCACGAGTAGTTATAATTTTTATATTAAACAAACAAATAACAAACTATTTGCAACTTCACCACAAAATATATCTGTAAACTTAGAAACTAGTGGTCTAATGAATAGATATATTGGATCAGTTGATGTTGATGTAAATATAGATACTACTGTAAATGATACAGATCCACCTGTTATAAGTAACGTTTCAGTAACTCAAAGTTCTACTAATGGAGAAGTCACACTTTCTTGGACAGGAACTGATGAAAATTCTATTGATTACTATAGCGTTTTAATATATGAAGTCGCAGGAACTACTGAAACATATAAAAGAAAAGTTGATACTAATGGTGATGAAACAAATATAACGATCACAGGACTAGAAGAAAAAACATATGTATTTAAGGTTTATGGTACTGATGAAATACCAAATACAGCGAGTGAAGATCAAATTGCAAAGGCTACTACTAGTTCAGGTGTATGCGTAAAAACTACATCAAAAACATTTAAATGGATTTATAATCTTACAATAGATAATTCCTTAACATCAGCCAATTATACCGCGGCTAATGCAACAACTCCATCATATATGCAAACTTTTTCAACAACACTTAGAGGAACAGGATGGAATGGAAGCAACTCCCATCCAAACGAGGACAGATTATCTATTTCTATGGGAGGCAGTACTTTATCTTCAAGCAAATATAGTTATAATGAAAGCACAGGATTACTTCAAATACCAAATGTAACAGGAGACATAACAATTGGATATAATTCCGCAACTTGTTTAATAGAAGGAACTAAAATAAGACTTGCAAATGGAAAATATAAAAACATAGAAGATATAGATTATGACGATTTAGTAGCATCTTGGAATTATGAAACAGGAAAACTATCAAGTGCATATCCAATATGGATAGAAAAAACAAGAGATTCTAAAAGCTATATTAAAGTTACTTTTGATGATAAAACAACGCTTGGAATAGTAAATAATCACGGACTATTTGATATAGATAAAAATGAATTTATAGATTTAAATGATTTAAAAGTAGGTACAAATATAGCTAAAATAAATGAAGATGGAACTATTAATAAAGTAAGAGTAACAAAAATAGAAACTATAAAAAAACAAGTTAATTACTATCATGTAGTTACAACATATAATTATAATTTAATTGCTAACGATATTTTAACTACAGATGATATGGTTATGCTATCTAATTTATATGGCTTTGATAAAAACATTAAATGGCCAAGTATAAGAAAAGAAGCTTTAAAAACAAATGATTATACTTATAAAGACTTTAAAGGCGTAGTGCCAAAATATATGTATGAAGGTTTAAGAGTAAAAGAAGTTAAAATACTAGTTGATAATAAATATCTAACGCTTGATGAATTTAAATATTATTTAAAGACAAATCAAAACAATAAAGATATGGTTAAAAAACCAATAAGAAAACTTGGTAAGAACTACTGGCCAGTATCTATTGATAATAAAAAATACAAACTAGTAAAAGAAGGATCATACTATACTTTACCAAACAGCAAAAACACAGTATTCATAGATTCATCAAATAATAAAAAATATAAACCGGGTGAAAAAGTAAAAGTATGGCATGGTATACATTTTATTGAAGTAACAAAAAGATTATAGGATTCTTTTCCAAAAATAGTTTTTCAAACATTGTAATTAAAAAAAAATTATATAAAAATGCGGTTTTATGTGTTATGATACTTACAGATATGCACTTTGCATTATAATAAAGAGTTAGATGGAGGAAACTGACATGAAAAAAACAAATGTGAAAGATTTCTTAGGAAAAGAAGTGTCTGTTAAAATTGATAGAAAGTTAGGTTCTAGGCATCCAAAACACGGATTTATGTATATGTTAAATTATGGTTTTATCCCTAATACTATGAGTGGAGATGGAGAAGAATTAGATGCTTATCTAATAGGAGAATTTGAACCAGTTGAAGAAGGCAGCGGAAAAGTTATTGCTGTGATACATAGAACAAATGATGACGATGATAAATTAATCGTATCAAAGGATGGAAAAGAATATTCTGATGATGCAATAAGAGCACTAACAGAATTTCAGGAAAAATATTTTGAATCAGTTATAATTAAATAAAATTGTCATAAAGTTCCTTTTATTTAACTAAAATTAAATGAAAGGAATTTTATTATGGATAAAAATGATATTATAAAATCTATCTCAAAAAAGGGTAATGGAGAAATATATTTAGGTGTTGTAGGCGCAGTTAGAACTGGTAAATCAACTTTTATAAAAAGATTTATAGAAAACTTAGTTGTTCCTAATATCGAAGATGAATATGAAAAGAAAAGATGTTTAGATGAAGTGCCACAAGTTGCAAATGGGAAAACTATAATGACTACTGAACCTAAATTTGTTCCATCAAATGGTGCAAATATTAAAATAGATGAATTTACAACAAATATTAAACTAATCGACTGTGTTGGGTATGTTATAGAAGGCGCAAGTGGCTATGAAGATGAAAATGGTAATCCAAGAATGGTTAAAACGCCTTGGACACCAGAAGAAATACCTTTTATAGAAGCGGCTGAAATAGGAACAGAAAAAGTTATTAGAGATCATGCAACCATAGGAATAGTTGTTACAACTGATGGATCCTTTGGAGAGATTAAACGTGAAGAATATGTTGGTGTTGAAAATAGAGTAATTGGAGAACTTAAAGAACTAGGTAAACCTTTTATAGTACTTATGAACTCTTCTAAACCAGATAGTGATAATGCTAAAAATCTTGCAAGAGACTTAGAAGAAAAATGGGATGTACCTGTAATGCCAGTAAGTGCCGATAAATTAAATGAAAAAGATATATATGAGATACTTAAAAATGCATTAATGGAGTTTCCAGTTTTAGATGTTTGTGTAAGTATTCCTGAGTGGATTGATGTGCTTCCAAATACCAATAATATTAAAAAAGAATATTTAACAAAGATTAAAGAATCTGTTATATCTGTAGAAAAACTAAAAGATGTTGATACAATAGTTAGTCATTTTGAAAACTCAGAGTATATAAAAAAAGCTTATATAAGTTCTCTTGATACTTCTGAAGGAGTAGTTACTTTAACTTTAGAATCTAGTGATGAATTATATGAAAATACTTTAAAAGAATTTATGGGAACTGAATCTATGAGTAAGGCTGGAATACTTAAGATGTTTATCGATTCTAACTTTAATAAAGATGAAAACAAAGCTATAAAAGATGCTCTTAAAATGGCAAAGACTACCGGATATGGAATAATATATCCAACATTAAAAGATATGAAATTAGAAACTCCTGAAGTTGTTAAACAAGGATCTAGATATGGAGTTAAATTAAAAGCTGTTGCGAGTTCTGTTCATTTAGTTAAAGTTGATGTAGAAAATACGTTTGAACCAATTATTGGGAGTGAAAAAGAAAGTAAGGATTTAATAGATTATCTAATGAAAGATTCAAAAGAGAACCCAGAAGAAGTATGGAAAAGTGAAATTTTTGGAAGAAGTCTTGACTCTATAGTAAAAGAAGGAATAGAAGCTAAACTTGCTATGATGCCAGAGAATACTAGATATAAACTATCAAACACTATTACCAAGATAGTAAATAAAGGTTCAAATAATCTAATAGCAATAGTTATATAGGGGGATTAATCCTTCTTTTTTTTGAAATAAGTTATTTATTACTAAAATTTTGAAAAAAATAGTATTTTTTTAAGAAAAATGAAATCTACCTTGTATAATAATAATAGAGGGTGTTTTTTAATAGGGTGTATTACAACAAAGGAAAGGAGAATATTAATTGCAAAAAGTAATAGAAAAAAATAAAACAAATAAAGAGATTATTGATAATATGTATAATCAAATATCAAATATTATTGTAAACAACAAGAACAAAATAATTTATCAGATAAATAATGCATTAGTTGAAAATAATTTTATGATAGGTAAGATTATTGTTGAAAATGAACAAAATGGTAATATTCGGGCAGAATATGGAAAGGATATATTAAACAAACTTTCTAAAAAATTAACAAATAGATTTGGTAATGGATATAGCGTATCTGGATTATATAATATGAGATTATTTTATACCAGATATAAAAATTTCCAACCACTGGCTGGAAATTTGAGTTGGAGTCACTATTGTTATTTAATCTATATAGAGGATGATGATGAAAGGAAGTTTTATGAAACAGAGTGTATCAATGAAAAGTGGTCTAAAAGAGAATTAAAAAGACAAATTGATTCTTCTTTATTTCAAAGATTACTTTTATCAAATGGAAAAGCTAATAAAAAAAAGGTACTTGAACTATCTAAAAAAGGACAAACGATTAATAATCCTAGTGATATATTAAAGGAACCATATGTTTTTGAATTTCTTGGGATAAAGGAAAATAAGCCTTCGCTAGAAAGTGATTTAGAAACCAATCTAATAAATCATTTGTCTTTATTTTTAATGGAACTTGGAAAAGGATTTATGTATGTTCAAAATCAAGCAAGAATTACTTTAGATAATAATACTCATTATTATGTTGATTTAGTTTTTTATAATAAGATTTTAAGATCCTATGTTTTAATTGATTTAAAAATGGATGATATGAAGCCTGAATATGTGGGTCAAATGAATATGTATATTAATTATTATAATAAAGAAATTAGGGATGAATATGATAACGAAACTATAGGCATTATTCTTTGCAGAGGGAAAAAAGGTGTAACTATGGAATATGCATTAGGAGGACTATCAAACAAAATATTTGCTTCTACCTATACTTACTATATTCCTAATAAAAATGAATTAATTAATGAGGTAGAAAAAGTACTTGAAAATACGGAAAAATAAAAAATAATTATTTAAAAAACGTATAATTCAGTGAAATTTAACGTTTTTTTAGGAAAAATTAGCAAATATACTTGATTTTTACCTTGAAAGTGTGATAATTTATTGAATGTAAGGAGTAGATAGAGACAACTTCTTATAAATATATTATTGGGAGGTAATTTAAAATGTCTAAAACTGAATTAGTAGAATACGTAGCAGCTAATGCTGGCGTATCTAAAGCTGAAGCTGGTCGTGTAGTTGACGCAACTTTTGCTGGAATCCAAGAAGGTCTTAAAAAGAAAGGTAAAGTTTCAATTATTGGATTTGGAACATTCTCTGCTAAAAAAAGAGCAGCTAGAGATGGTATCAACCCTCTAACTAAAGAACCTTTACATATTGCTGCAAAAGTAGTTGCTTCATTCAAAGCTGGAAGCAAATTAAAAGACGCTTTAAATTAGAAAAGAACCCGTAAGGGTCTTTTTTTTGGTTTTATTTTGTGGTAAAATGTTCATGATGGTGGAGGGCCTATGAAAAAAGAAAAAAGTAAAGAAGAACCTAAGAAAGCAAATGGTATAGTATTATTAATTGGTTTTATATTAATAATATTATTTATAGTATTCTTACCTAAAATAGAAAAAATATTCAATGATGAAGTGAAACCTATAATAAATGATAAAATGAATAATGATGCAGTTGAAAGCACTGAAGAAATAGAGGCAATAAGTGATTATTATTTAATTAGTGAAAATGGAAGTTTTACTTATAATGAATTGAGTGTAACAATAAAGTCATTTGAAAATAATTTATTAACGCTTAGTATAACTTCAAGTGAAGATGAAAATCTTTCTGATAAAGATTACTATGTTGGGTTTTATGAAGATAAAAGCAAATTTATAGGTAGAAGAACTTTAAAAGGGAATGTAACTAATAAAGAAAAAGATATTATAATAGATACAACTGGTTTAAATATAAATAGTGGCAATTATATTGCAATTAGTCATATAAGTGATGATAATTTACCAAAAGTTACTTTACCGACCGATGAAAGTGGTATAAGCGAATTGAAATGTGAAAAAACAAATTATTCTTATAAATATTTATTTGATTTAGATGGATTATATAGTGTTACATCTAGAATAACATTTCCATATACAAATGCCGATGAAATGGCTAATAAAAAAATAGAGCTTCAAAAACTTGTTAAAAGTTACAGTGAAACAGAAGGTATAACTGCTGATACTGTTGAAGGTGATAATAAAGAAGTAATTTATATAGAAGAAGTAGATTATAACGCATTTTCAGGAGAATTAAAAGAGGAGAATATTTATTCAAAAGGAGTAAAGGCTAGTGTAGTTAAATTTAAAAACGAGTCGGAAGGATTTACATGTAATGGATAATTTTACTCTTACAATAAACGATTTTAGTGGACCACTTGATCTTCTTTTGCATCTTATAAAAGAGTCTAAGATGGATATATATTCACTTAAAATAGAAGAGATTACAAAACAATATATTGACTATATAGATAGTATGAAAAAACTAAACATAGATATTGCTAGTGAATATTTAGTAATGGCATCTAGCTTGGTACATATTAAAAGTAAAATGCTTGTTAATGAAAAAGATAATGAAGAAGAGCCAGAGGATGAAGGCATTCAAACAGAAGAAGAATTAAAAAGAAGATTGCTTGAATATGAAGAATATAAAAAGGTGTGCGACGATTTTAAAGACTTAGAATCAAAAAGACAAGAAGTTCATACTAAAATACCAGAAAGTTTGTATGAATATAGAGAAGATGTTAAGCTTAATACTGATACAACTTTAGATGATTTAGTTAAAGCATTTGAAGAGTTTTTGAAAAGGAAAAAATTCGAAAAACCACTTGATACAAAAATAACACACAGAGAATTAAGTATTACTAAAAGAACAGGTGAAATAAGAAATATACTAAAAACTAGAAAGCGCGTAGATTTCTTTGAATTATTTGAAGTAATCAATAAACCTTATGTTGTAGTAACTTTCTTATCTATACTTGAAATGACAAAAAATAATGAAATAAATATAAAACAAAGTAAAAATTTTGATAAAATAACAATAGAAATGAAGTGACATAATGAATAAACTAGGAGTTTTGGAAGGAATATTGTTTGCAATTGGTGATGAAGGAGTAACTTTAAAATCAATTTGTGAAATTTTAGATACAACAGAGGAAGAAGCTAAGAATCTACTCAAAAACTTACAAAAAAGATATGAAAGCGATGCTTATGGTATAAGAATAAGTTTTTTAGGCAATACTTTTAAATTAACGACTAAAAAAGAACATAAGGATTACTATCAAAAATTACTTGGAACTAGTGAAGCACAAAGTTTATCACCATCTAATTTAGAGGTGTTAGCAATAGTTGCATATAATGAGCCAATTACTAGACTTGAGATAGATAATTTAAGAGGAGTTGCAAGTGGATATATCGTTAGAAAACTATGTGCTAGAGGGCTTATTAAAACTGTAGGTAAATCAGAGATGCCAGGAAGACCAAATCTATATGGAATTACAAGTGAGTTTTTAGATTATTTTGGTCTTGCAACTAGAGATGATTTACCTAAAATAGAGCATCCAGAAGAGGAAACTAAAGAAGAAACAGAGTTATTTACTTCAATATATAAAGATAAAGAAATGCTTAATGAAAATTAAGCTTTTTTTATTAAAAAAACTTTATAAAAATAAGGTATAATTCGTTGACTATTCGCCCTAAATTAAGTATAATTGTTGTATAAGGTAAAGTAGGCGAGATTATGAATAAAACATATAAAGAAAAAGGAAATTTTATATTTATAATTGGAATTAGTATTTTATTTATTATGGTTATTTCTTTTGCGGCTGTTGCCCTTACAAAAAAGAGTACAACTAATTTCCCAGAGGATGGTTATGTACTAAGTTCTAATAAAAAAATAGATTTTAATAGTGGGACTAGCTATAGATTAAATCTTAATAAAGAAATAGTCTTTACTTCTAAAGAAGGCAAAGAAAAGGCTGTTGATTTAGATTCATTTATTCATTATAAGAATGGTGATATAAGCTTACTTAAAACAGGTGCATTCGTTGATCTTGGCGGATTAACTGGAGATATCGTGCCTTATTATAATATTACTAATAAATCTATACTTAAATATAAGAATGGTGGTTATACTACTAAAAATGGTAGCGATGATTTATATTTTGATAATATTCTTTTAAGGGTTAGTGAAAATAAATATTTAGTAGCCGGTAAAGATGTTACTGCAAAGTTACCTGGACTTGATAAAGAATTGACTGGTGAATATTTTGAAATAACTTATGTTGCAGATGGTATAGTTCTTATTGAAAATGAAGATGTATCATATCAAGTTACTGCAGCAGGAGCTAGCATTAAAGTTAAAAATATTAAACTTGATTTAAATACTAAGAATGTTCTTGATGGTGATGTTGTTAAATTAAATATGACTCAAATAACAATAGATGGTGATGAGAATATAGATATAACTCCTCAAGAAGAAAGTACTGGAAAAGGCTCTGGTGGATCTGGTGAAAGCACAGAATCTAGAGGTAATGCTCAAAGTTCATCTAGTTCTAATTCTAGTGCAAATTCAAATTCAAATACTCAAAGTACCTCAAGTAGTGATGAGAGTGCAAATAGTGAATCAAATGCACGCGAAAGTTCATCTGGTAATACTGAACCTTCAATAACAAATGATACAGATGTAAGTGTTGAACTTGTAGATTTAAGTGTTGGAAACAAAGATGTTACAGCTGTATTCCAAGTTAATAATCAAGATAAAATACTTGGTGATTTAAATGTGACTATAACTAACGTTAAAACAAAGGAAACAATAACTCCTGTGTTTAATATGTCAAGTACAGGGCATTTAAGTGTATATACAGATGCTCTTGCAACAAATTCGGATTATACAATATCTGTTAAAGGGACTACAAGTAAAGGTATAGAAGCTGAATATTTTCAGAGAACTTTTTCAACAGACGATTATGGAATATCTCTTAAAAAAGTTTTAGTTACAGATTCAGATATAGATTATAAAGTTATATTTGATGATAAATCAAAAGTTACAGAGGCATCTGTATACTTGTATGGTCCAAACAATAATACAATTGGTGAAGAAAAAATTGTAACCAAAAATAATAATGAAGTTACTTTTACTGGTTTAAATAGTAATACAAATTATACTTTGAAAGTTACAAACTTTAAGATAGGTAATACTAAATATGCTGGAGAAAGTGTTGATAAAAAAGTATTAACATTAAAAGCTAAACCTTCTGTTGGAATGGCTAAAGTTTCTGCAAATGATGATAATTCCAAATTTGTTTTAACTATAGACAATGTAAAAGATGATGACGGAGCAATAACTAAATATAATTATTATGTTTATGAATTTGGAAAAACAGATGAAGATCCTATATATGAAACTAGTGCATATAGTCCAAGTTTAACATTAAAACTTGGTGAAAATGGTATTACTGGTAAAAGCAATTATCAATATAAAGCAGTAATTGAATATAACGATAATGAAAAAATAAGAGAAATTGAAACAGGAATAAGTGAAAAATTCTATAGAAGAGGAGCATCAGTAACATTTGATTTTGATTCAGATGCATCATCATTTGATACTATAGTTGGAACAATCAAGTTAACTGATCCTGACTGCAATGTACCTATAAAAGGAAGAGAAGAATGCGAAGATATATACGCTGATGATGAAAATAACATGTTTAGGGTTAGATATGAGGTTGATGGTGTAACTAAATATCAAACTGTTACATTTAGGGAAACAAATGAAGGTGTATATGAATCAGTTGATTTTAAAATTACTGGTCTTCGTGCTAACAAAGAGTATGTTTTAGAACTACTTGGTGATACATATGATAATGGAACTTTATATCAAGGCGTATTAATTGGTCAAAGATTTACAGCGACTACTAAAAGCCAACCTGGTTTGATAATTACAAGTAAGGCTGGAATACCTAGTTCATATGAAGTGCCTATAAGTAAAACGATTACTTTAGATTCTACAAGCGGTGAAAGTGACTTTATAGATAAAGTTGGAACTATGAAAGTAACACTTTATGCTTTAGATGCCGCAGGTAATAAAAAACAAATAGGAGAAGAAGGAAAGAGTAAAATCCTTTCAAGAACTGATATTAAAGCACTATATAAAAATGAATTTTTAATGGGTAATAATACTTTTGATATTGCTAATATAGATGCATTAGAGGATTTAATAACCGATGGAGCAGGATGGTTATATTCAAATTATGTTTTAGTGTTTAGTGATGCTTATTATCTTGATGGAGAAGGAAATGTTGTAGGGGATGCATTTAAAATTGAAAATCCTGAAGTAAGATTATCTATAGATAAGTCTTACTTACTTGCATATTATGCTGAAGATAGAGAAGCCACTAATGTAACATTAAATGAGATTAAGAATAGTGCACTTGGAGATAATATAATAGATGGACTTGATAATAATACTATCGTTGCATATACAATAAATGCAGATTTATATGTAGGCGATATATTAGATCAATACTATGGAAAAATAGAAGGTGCTAATAACTGGAATTATTTATATTATATTTATGATTATAGTGGTGAAAATGTTTTATATACGTCTGAACCTCAGAAAAAGGTTTCACATACATTCTATTTAGATGATGAAAATATGCCTAACTTTAGAAGAGGAAACTCATATCAATTTGGTTTCCAAATAGAACTTGAAGATGGTAAAAAATATCCAGAGACACCAATAAAGGCTAAATATAATGATAGTGAATATCCATATACAGTTAATCCAATTAAACAGATACCGATTATTTCATATGTTGAATGGGATAGTACAGAAGATTCCATGACATTTAAATATAAAGTAATTAAAGATGTTGATGATGCATATGCTGAGAATAAAATATATGCTTTTGATGGAAGCGAAATGATAAGCGATGCAGAAATTGAAAAAAGTGATGATTATAAAACATTTACACTTGGAAATTTGACAAAAAATAAACAATATAACTTTAGATATAAAATTAAAAATATTGGTAAAGATGGAAGTGAAAATTCTAATTTTGGTCAAAAAGGATTATTTAATTTCTTTGGTGATACAAACCCTGATGCACAATTTGTATTAAATTATTCTGATATTGGAAATAAATTAGAGATAGAAATAAGCGATGAAGATATGCTAAAAATGGGCGCAGCATATGAAGTTACTATTAAAAAGACAGATGGCGACACTTCGAAGAAATTCTTGTTTGCAAAAACAGATTTAACTACTTGCTCAAATAGTGCAAATAAATGTTTATCAATCGATTATGCAGATATTGAAGATTTCCAAGGTTCTAACAATAAAATAAGTGTAAAAGCTTATTATGAGAATGGTGTTCAAGGTTTAAATTCACAAAGTGACTACCATGTAATACATGTAAATCCTCAAAAAATACAAAACCCTAGAAAATATTTGAAAATAAGAAATAATAATGGAACATGTAGTGGGATTTTTAATCAAGCTGCAGATATTCCAACCATCTTTGTATATAAATTGTTAGAAGATAGTCAAAAAATAAGTGTTAAAGAAGCAATTGCAGATGGAAAAATAAACAAAAATAACGATAATTGTGAAGTAGAAATACCATATAAGATGAGTAGCAGTGTATCTTTACTTAATGAAACAATAGCAGTTAAAACAATAAAAGAAAAAAGTCTTACATCTAACGATAACAACTTTATCTTTAGTGGTATTATTCCTTCAGTTACAGTTGTATCTACATCTAGAAATATTAACTCAATAGGAACAACTATAAAACTTAATGGTTTATCAGAAACAATTGTCAACAACGAATTTAAGAGTAATGATAAAAAGATAACAGTTGAAATATATGATGATAATACATTTAGTAATATGATTGATTCTGTATCAAAAGATATAGATTTAAATGGAAATATGGTATTTAATTTTACTGAGTTATTGCCAGATCATACATATTATTATAAAGTTTATGGAAACATTAAGGATAAAAACAATAATTATACAAAAACAGAATTATATGATAAAAATGATGGAACTTATGTAGTTAAGTCTATTTCAACATATAATAAAGATGATATTCTTGATTCAACAAACGGTATTGTGACTAACTTTGTATCTGGTGGAAATGATTCTGAAAGTTATGATACAAGAAGAGGTGTTATTACTACTAATATAAAACAATCGTGTGATATTAGTAATTTAAAAATAAGATATGAACTTATAAAAACAAGTAATAACACTAAATTACCTATAAATGGTTTAGATAATGAAATGGTAACAGTTACTGAAAAAACTTATAGTTTAAATGCTACTTTACCAAATGATTTCTTGTTTGGTGGTAACCAGTATACTTTAAAAGTAACTGCTGTTTCTAGTAGTGGAACTTTAGAACTTTATAATTCAAACTTTAAACCAATAAATAATACTACTGGTTCTAAAGGAGCGGGAAGTGAGTTTGTTGGTGAACCTGGTTTTGAAATTACAGATGTAATTTTAGGAGAAGAAGACAACAAATATACTTTAACATTTACAGTTAATGCAATAGATTATGATAGAGTAATGACTAATAAAAATTTCTATGTAACACTAAGCGGATTTGGTAGTACAACATTTATTCCTACTGATTCAGGAACAATAGAAAATGATAAATTAAAAGTTAATATGGGATCAAATGGAATGGTATCAAAACAAATTACATATAAAAATCTTAATCCAAACGATACATTAACTATCAATATTGAAACGGATGTTAAATTAAATAATAGTAATCTTACTGAAAAAGAATATACATATATTCCAGAACTTGAAGGAAATGTTATAGATACAGGAAATGAATATAATATGGATGTTGGTTCTGGTGGAACACTTAGTATTAGTGGTAATAAGTTAATTATTACTTATAATAATGCAGTTAATTTAGATAAAGTAACAAAAATTGATTATTCAATAAATATCAATAATGTGGCTGATGGATCTGGAACAATTGATACAACAAGTAATAATATATTTACATATAATAGTTCTACTAAAAAATGGACTATGACACTTGATACTCATAATACATTTAATTCAGGAGATAAAGTTATATTATATGTTAAGTATTCAGCTAAAAATATGGATACTGGAGCTGTTAATGTTGTTAATAACAGACCTATAGCATACTCAAATAATAATTAAAACGGAGGTGAGAAGTAAATGAGAAAATACGATAAAAAGAATAAGACTAATTTTGCAATAGTTTCAGCAGTATGTATTCTTATACTTCTTGCCTTTGGTTTCTTTATAAAAAGGGTATATGATACAGGCAAAAAAGAATATGTGATTAATTCAAATTCAGTTCTATATGATAAAGAAATGAATAAACTTCTTTTAGATGATACTGGATTAATTAAAATTAAATGGAGTGGCGCATATTATTTAAAGTATAAAGATAAAGATATAGCGCTTGATAAACAAGTAGTTGTATTTAATAATGCAACTAAAAATATTAATTTATATGGAACAATATATAAAATAAATATGGATGAAACTATCGATACACTTAGAGATGAGACAATAATAGAAGAAACAATTATCCCAAAATTTTATAAACTTGCAGATAGAAAATATCTTTTAGTTGCTCCTACGATTAGAAATGAAAAAGGAGATTTTAGAGCGGATAATTATCTTATTGTTCATTTAGACAAAATGGGTAATGCAGAGCTATATAATAATAAAATCAATATGAAAACTCTTACCCCAACTAAATTAGTAACACCAACTTATACATTTGATATAGCAAATGAAAAATTAGATTATAGTGGAACTATTATTGATTTAAGAAAAATAATTGGAAGTACTAATCTATATAAAGAAGCAAAAGAGAGTGTTGAGAGTACAGAATCTGGAAGTGGATCTGGATCTGGTTCTGGAGGTTCATCAAGTTCGAGTAATTCACAGAATACTACTAATAATTCATCTAGTTCTAATTCAAGCAGGAATTCTAGTTCTAATAGAAACTCTAATTCTTCAAGTAGTTCTGCAAGTACTGATAATAATTCTTCCGTAGTTGATAATAAAGTTTATCAAGATAAAAACTTTAGTGTTGTAAAAAATACTATAGGTACTGACACATTAAGTGTTGATTATTCAATATATGATCCTAAAAATGAATATAAATCTGTATATATGGAAATTACGGACGTAAATAGTGGTAATAAAGAAAGTTATTACTTGGCTAAAAATTCTAATAATATATTGGTTAGAGGATTAAAACCATTAACAAAATATAACGTCGTATATAATTATTCTTACTTAGATGATAATAGAGGACTAGTATATGACACATTTAATACTTCATATACGATTACTACATTACTTCCAAATACGACTATTATTGTATCAAAGCTTACAAATAAGGAAGTAATATATTCTATTAAAGAAGATCAAGCATTAATGCAGGGTGCTAAAGTAGAATTGTATTTGGATGATGAATATAAAGAATCATATACATTTACATCTAATTCGCTTGAATCAGCATTTACGGGAAGATTTAATCTATCTAATTATGACAATTTTAGTTATTTAACATTAAAATGTACCGAAATTAGATATGCAAGTGGTACTGTAAATATTGATTTATCTATTAAAGAAAAGAATTGAGGGTTAATATGAAAAAAAAGCTAGAAAAAATTAAAAGTATGATGAATAATGAACCTAAATTATTTGTTTTATTATTAATTCTCATATTGTTTATAATCATATTTATAATATATCGCATTGCAGATAAGTATATGAATTATGAAAAGAAAGATACAATAAATGCTTATACACACGTGATAAGTCAACAAACTACTTTTAATGCTGATATAACTATTAATAGAAGAGAAGAAATACTCAGTTTAAAAGCACCAGAAAATATCAATTTAAACAATAGTATAGTGTATTCAAAAGATAAGATTATTTTCCCAGAGAAAGAAATACTTGTTTTAACGAGTGATGTTAATAAATTTTATAAAATATCAAAGTATTCATATATTAAAGATAATAATCTTGTTACAAATAAGTTTAAAAAAGATTTAGGTGAGTATTTTATATATAATGGTAATAATTTATACTTCTTTATTAATGGTGGAACCTTAAAAACTGATTTAGATTCTATTGAATTAAATGATTTGGTTGAAGTTAATGTTCAAAAAGGATATATAGAATATTATCAATATAAAGAAAATAAGATAGGAAGAATAAAATATAAGAACAATATAGAATTTAAAAATCATTATTATAAAGTAGATTTATTAAATAATACTCTTGGTAATGAAAAAACAATGCTTCCTGGTTCAACAGAATATTTAGATAATATTACATCACTTGACAAAAAGAAGTAAAATAAAATTGACAAGCACTATAATTTAAGATAAAATTAATATAGATTAAGTTAGAAAGAGAGAGATTTAAAGATGATTAATTTATTAACAATTAATTTTTGTTCAAACGCAAAAGACATTTTATCACTAGTAGGTATTATTTTAACTGTATTCAAAATAGGAATACCAATTATCATTATTGCAATTGGTATGGTTGACTTAGGTAAAGCAGCTTTATCTTCTAAACCAGAAGAAATCAAAAAACAAGCGACAAGTCTGCTTTGGAGATTCGTTGGAGGAGTATTTATATTCTTCTTACCATCACTAGTTATGCTTTTATTTAAGCTTATTGGTCCTTGGGGTGGAGTAAAGGCAAATACAGATTATGATATATGTTATTCTTGCGTAGTCCATCCATGGAGGGGTTGCGATGCATCACAAGGAACGGAAGATAAAGGAAATTATCCAAACGATTAATAAATCGTTTTTTTTCTGCATAGATTGACAAATTAATACAAAAGTCGTATAATCTAGCTATATTGGAAGGGGGAAAACTATATGAATGAAGCTAGTTTGAGTAGTTTTTGTCATGGAATATCTCCATTGTTACAATTAGTGGGAGAACTGCTTTTAGTTTTTAAATTAGTTGTTCCTATACTTTTAATTGTAATATGTATACTAGATGTAGCTAAAGCAATACTTTCTAGTAAATCAGATGAAAATAAAAATAGGTTAAAAAACTTCTTTTATAGAGTTTTATTTGCTGTACTATTGTTTTTTATCCCTGCATTATTTATGTTATTTTTCAGTTTTAATCCAGAATTTACAGCGGCTAGGGATAATAGTGGCCTTGATTATGATGTGTGTTATGACTGTTTATTTTATCCATATAAGGACGAATGTAAGACAGCAGTTGAGATTGCACATTACGAATATGAATAAAATAAGCTTAAAAAGCTTATTTTTTTTGACTTTAATTATTGTTTTTACTCTATTTAAATGTTATAATTACCATAGTGGTGATTCATATGAAAAAGTACTTTAAATATATAATGATTTTAATAATAGGATTATTTGTTTTTAATGGAATAAATGTAAAAGCGGATGATAGTGATTTGTGTGGGAATGCTAAATTTAAACTTACTGGCAATCATAAAGCTACTATATGTTCTTTAAGAGGTTATGTAGCTCCACAAGATTTTCAGACAAAGTCAGTAGATTCCCCAAGCTTGTATACTATCAACATCTATTATACGCCTACTACAGGTATATGGGAATTGGAAGTTAAAGGTGATAAAAAATTTTCAGAAATTAAGGAAATGTCTATGAAGACAATAACAAAGACTTACTCAAATGGAGATTACTCGTTTAATGCTTCAAATTTTGAATGTCCAAAATCTTTTAATCAAATACTGTATAAAACTCATAAAAATTTACTTTATAAGAGTTATACCATTTCCAAAATTGGTTTTAGCAAAACTGCAACAAAAGTTAATAGCAATCTACAAGTAAAAGGTTTTAAACAAACCGAAAATGGTTCTACTCTTTTAGTTGATTACCCAAATGATGTCAAAAAATATGCCAAAGAAAAAATAAATGCAATTAATAAATATGAGTGTAGCGACAAAAAACTTAATAAACTAAAAACTAGTATTAATAGTGAATGTTATTTTGCCGAATTATGTTGGGATGCTAGAACAGAAAAAAAAGACGAGTGTCATTCAGGAGCTAGTCCACTAACAGATTTGATGACTGCTCAACAAAAGAAAATAAATAACGCAATTAAAGAAAAAATAGATTCTTGTGATTGTAGCGATTATGAGAAGGCTAAAGATAAGAAAAATTGTGAAAATAACGTGTTAGATATAGAGAGAAAAGTTGAAATAGATAATGCCACGACTGAAAATATTGAAGAAAAAGTAGAAGAAGCAGTAGAAAACTTTAATTTTCAACGAGTTGTAATAGACGAAGAAGAATCAACATGTGAAGGAATTCTTTCAAAAGATGGAACAGAGTTTTTACAAAAAGTATTAAAGTTTGTTCAATATGGTGGAGTTATAGTAGCGTTGTTATCTTCTACACTTGATTTTATAAAATCTGTTTCAAGCGGATCTCAAGACGATTTGAAAAAAGCATCTAGTAGATTCCTAAAAAGAATGATATTTGCAGCATTATTATTCTTTGTTGTTATATTAACAAATATATTACTTGGTATTTTCAATATAACCGTTCCAAGCGATTGTGTGTAAGGAGGATAAAGCATAATGAAAAAAATATTCATTTTACTATTAATGTTGACACTTGTGTTTTATTCTTATGACACTGTTAATGTACAAGCATTTAATGAAACTAGGCATGTATTAGCTGTAGATGATTATTCTTCAGAAACAAATGAATGTGGTATAGATAGAGATAATTTTTGTGCAAATTTCTCTAATGCAATAGTAATAGTAGGCTACCTTATAATTATTTTAAAAATAGCATTACCACTCGTTATAATAGTTAAAACTACTATTAATTTATTGCCACTTATTACATCAGGTAATCCAGATAATTTTAAGAAAGCAATGACATCTATATTAATATCTTTTGTTGGCGCTGTTTTAATATTCTTTTTACCAACTATAATTAATATTTTCTTAGGATTTACTAATAAATATAATGAAAGTTGGGAAACGGAAGCAACATGTCATGAATGTATATTAAATGCAACGGGAGAAAACTGTCAAAAATATGTAGATTTAGTTAATAAATGTAAAAATATAAAAAAGGAGGGATAGTGTGGTAAAACTATTAACAGGAGTATTCTTTGTTATAGATGAAATGGTTTACAGCATAGTTAAATCACTTTATACCATTTTTATGTTTATGGGTGAAGTTAGACTATCTGCTGATGAAACTACAGGTGCAATTCTATCAAGAATCTATGTTTTAATATTTTTTATAATGGTATTTGTGCTAGCCTATGCACTACTTAATTACATTATCAATCCTGATAAGGTTAATGATAATAATATAGGTGCAACCTCACTATTAAAAAAGATATTGATATCACTAGGTGTAGTAATTATTTCTCCTATGTTGTTTAGCGAGTTATACTATTTACAACATCTTGTAATAAAATCGCATGTAATAGAAAATGTAATACTTGGAGGTCATACTTTTAAGTATGAGGATGGTACTGAGGTTGAAGATGATTCTGTAAATGTTAATTATGTTATAGCTGCAGTTTATTCATCATTCTTGTATCCAGAGGATGGATCAGCTTGGGATTGCTTGCAGGATGGTATAAAAGGTACTGAATTAGAAGATGATGGTGATTTTGCGGGATATTGTAATGCTTATTATCAAGCCGTTTCTACTGGATCGATTTCAGGATTTTCTAGATATTATGCCAAAGATGGTTTTAAATATTTATGGTTTATATCACCAATAGCTGGTATAGCATTAATATTCTTTATATTATCGTTTTGTATTAATCTTGGCATGAGGGTATTTAAACTTTTAGTATTAGAAATATTAGCCCCAATACCGGCATTGTTAGATTTAATACCTGGAAAAAGTGGAACGTTAAAAAAATATTTTGAAACAACTCTAGGAGTATTCGCTGAGTTATTTATATATCAAGCCGTAGTACTTGGCGGTATGTGGTTAATAACAATGGTGCCAGTGGTTATTCCTGATTTATTCACAAATCTTCCAGGAAATATTGGAATATTTGCATATATGATTTTAATATTTGCGATGTTAAAAGTTGCAAAAGACTTACCAAAATTAATATCAGATGTTTTAGGAATAAAAGGCGATGGTGTGATAAAGGCAACAGGCTTAAGAGCACTTGGTATGGCAGGAACTGCAGCTGGTATTGGATTTGGTTTAAAACACGCATTTACTGATAAAGGTAATGGAAACTTTGGAAACAGATTACTTGCAGCAGGTCAAGCTGTTGGACACGGTTTATATGCTAATAGAAATTCAGAATCAATAAGAGATAGTTTTAAAAACTTTAAATCATATAATGAAAAAGTTCAACAAGATGCAGCATATAGACAAACAAGAATGTATGATAGAAAAATGGATAGAGATGCATACAAAGACTTTAAGAAAAATAATCCTGGCTTGAATTTTATTGAAGCTCGTCGTGAATTTAAGAATTTAAATCCAACACTTAGTAATGCTGAATATAAAGATTACACTAGAAAAATCGAACTCAATAAACGTATTACTGATGCAGGAAAAGCTTTAGAAGATGCGACTTATGGTAAAAATGAAGCTTATAAGCAAATGAAATCAGCAGTTGATTTACAAAAAAACTTATTAGGCAAAGAAAAATTAAATGATGGCGACATGGTTACATTAGCTAATGGTCAAACCATGGAATATTCTAAAGTTAAGAACGCTATGGATAAAATTAAAGAAGACGAAATTAATAAAAATCCTACTGCAGTACATGAATATTTTTCTACAATCAAAAGTATTCAAGCTGCTAATGGAGAGGATGTAGAGCTTCCAGCAGGAGTATCAATAGATGCTAGAACTTATAGAGATTCTAGTGGTAATTTTAAAGCTGCAGAATTTATAACCAGTCAAGAGGCAATTAACAATGCTGCAAAAGATAAACAGAAAGCTCTTAAAACAGATGCATATTTAAATAAGCAAATGGAAGAAATGCAAAAAGAAAAGAATAAAAGTGCAGCAGCTGAAGCTGCCAAGGCAAATAAAGATAATAAATAGAAAGGGGTAAAATATGAGAGATAGTTATCTAATACCAGCAAATTCAAAAAAAAGTGAATTGATACTGGGTTTGTTTACAACGGTGGATTTGATACTATTTGGTACAGGATTGGTAATAACTACCGTACTTATAATAGTATTTCAGGGTGATTTGCAGAGTTTATGGACAGCATTGCTTGTTATGGCTCCTGCACTGATTACAGGATTTCTTGTATTCCCTGTACCTAATTATCATAATGTTTTACAGTTGATAATTAATATGTATACATTTTACTTTGTAAGACAAAGAATATATAAATGGAGAGGTTGGTGTTTTAAAGATGACAGGAAATAAGCCTGCAGAAGAGTGGGTACCAGTAAGAAATATTACAAATGGTATTATTACACTTGATAACGGATATATGGTAGCTGGAGTAAAAGTAGAACCAAAAAACATATTTATTCTTGATCAACAACAAAGATACAATATTATTAATGCACTAAGAACATTTTATAATAATATTGATTATGAATTTTGGTTAATTTGTGCGGGTAGACCAGTTGATATTAATGTTTATTTGGCTACTTTGCAAGTACAATATAATAATTCTAATAATGCTGAGATTAGAAAATTATTAATACAAGACATTAATAAAGCTAATATGTTTATGAGTACACAAACTAATGCAGTTGATACTGAATACTATATATTATTTAAAGAAAAGAGACCAGAAATTATTCAAAAGAGATTACAAAATCTTATTTCTGGACTTGCAAATTGCACTTTGAATGGAAAACAAGCATCAAATGATGATTTAAGAATGCTTATCGATAATTTCTTTAATGGTGCGCAAAAAACTGAGTTTGGGACGGTGGCATCATGAATCTAAAAAGTGAATTAGCGCCTAAAGGAATAGAATTTAAACCTACTGAATTTTCTTTAGGAGAGAAAAAATGTACAATTTTAACGGTTATTAGTTATGCTAAATGGATTCCAATTGGAGAAATGGCGGATATAACTAATATTCCTGGAGTAAAAGTTGCAATTAAGCATATTCCAATCGATTTTGCATTAATGCGTAAAATGATTGATAAAGAAATTGCAGATTTAAGGGATAGATTCCAAAAGGAATATGATAATACTTTAAAAGAAAAGATAAGACAAGATTATGAATCTCTCGAGGGATTTGTTCAACAACTTGCAGCATCTAATTCTAGAATATTTGATTTCCAAATGCACATTATGCTTTCAGCAGATTCTGATACAGAACTTGAACAAAAGAAAACCGAAGTCAAAACATATCTTACTGGAAAAGAAATGCGTGCAATTCCATTAATGTTTGAACAAGAAAAGGTTCTAAAATCAATGCTTCCAATATTCCCTAAACAAGATATTGAGGATAGAGTAGGAACACCAATTCCTTCTGATACTATTGCAGCAATGTATCCATTTATTTTCGATAGTATTAAAGATCCTGGACTTTCTGCATTGCTTGGAGTTGATTTCTCTGGAGGAGTAATACTATTTAATCAATTCTTATATCAAATAAAGAAAGAAAATAATAGAAATAATGCCAACATTTTAATTCTTGGACAATCTGGTTCAGGAAAGAGTACTGCAGCTAAGTTACTTCTTAGAAGTCATTTTAGAAGTGGATATAAAATTATTGCAATAGACCCTGAAGGCGAACTTGAAGAAATGACAAATAGATTTAAGGGAGACTTTATTAATCTTGGTAAAGGTGGACAATTTGGGATGATTAATCCGCTTGAAATTGTTGTAGATGGTGATGAAGATGAAACAACGCCAGGGCAAGGCGCAAGTTATACTATATTAACTAGAACAATTTCCACTTTGAAAGCATTTATGGTTTATTATAGCCCTGATATTGAAGATGATGTTTTAACTTTATTTAGTGATGTTGTACAAGATACATATAAGAGATTTAATATAGATTATGACACTGATTTTAGTAAAATGACTAGTAAAGACTATCCAACTTTTGATGACGTTTATGCCACAATTCGTGGTAGACTTCTATCAATGAATGAAAAAACTCATGAAAGAGATATAATGGAACGTCTAGAGCTTAAGATTAGACCATTTACTAAAGAATTAAGATATTACTTTAATGGACATACAACTATTACTCCTGAAAGTAATTTTGTGGTATTTAATATAAGAGAATTAATGAATAGTGAATCTTCTATTAGAAATGCATTATTCTTTAATATATTAAAATATGCTTGGAGTATGTGCTTAGATAGAAATACTATTACAGTTTTATCTGTAGATGAAGCGCATGTACTTCTTGGAGATAGAAATGAGCTTGGTGCAGAATTCCTTGCCCAAATTCAAAGAAGAAGTCGTAAATATAATACAGGTACTATCATTATTACTCAGCAACCAACTGATTTTGCTGCACCAAATATAATAATGCATGGTAAAGCAATATTTGACAATGCTAGTTATTATTTAATTATGGGGCTTAAAAAACAAGCAGTTGAAGATTTAGGACAATTGATTGATTTAAATGAAAGTGAAATGAATACAATTAAATCCTATACACAGGGTGATGGATTATTTGTATGTGGAAATAGGCGAATGCAAATTAGTGTTATTGTAACGCCAGATGAACTCGATTCGTTTGGAATGGGTGGAGGTCTATAATATAAACGGTTAGGTGGTGATTTTATTCCGTGGATGATGATAACAAAGAATTAAATAATATTGATGAAACCGAAGTTAATAGCATTGATGAAAAAGCTTTTTCAAAAGCTATTACCCCAATAAAAAAAGCTATCAATATTAAGGGAAATATTAAAGTTTTATGGAATAAAAATCCCATCTTACTTTTAACAATTGCTGGTGGAGCAGCAATGTTTATATTTATAATATTTGGTATTGTTTTAATTAACAACTATACACCATTTAACCATTTAGAGTTTAGCGAAGAAGTAGAAAATGTTACTGAAGATGATCAATACAAAGATGAATTTGAAAGCTTTTGGTATGATTTGTGTACAGATGAAACAGATCCAAGTTGTACAAGTTCACAAAAAAGTGATAATAAACAACTAATAAAAGATCAAAAATCTTTTTATAAAAAGTTAAATAAAAAAAATTTGACAGAACAACAAAAAAGAATAGTACTTGCTACTATTTTTTATGGGTATAGTATGGATCAATTTATGCCAGGTGGAGCATATAGTGAAACTGATGCTACAGAGCTTCCTGATGAGGCTGAAGAAGTTGATGTTGATGTTGAAGAAAACTTTGACTTTGATGAACAAAAAGGGCATATTAAAGAACTTTCAAAGGCAGTAAAGAAAGATTCTACTGGAGATTATTTTTTTGAAACATACTTGTTATCTAGTGATTATCTTGATTCTAAACCAGATGCATATAAATATAGAAAACAATATGCTGAGGCGCATGGATTAAATATATCTGATTGGGAAAACTGGGATGAAGAAGAAATAGCTGGATATAGAAAACAAATGGCTGATGATATTAAAGCAATTGTTGATGCTTACACTGAGAATAATCCTAATGGAAGTGCACTTAGTGCATGTGGAAGCGGAGAATATTGGTGGCCAATAGGTTCAAGTGAAACAACAACTGAAAATGGTGTTACTTTTGCAAGTGGTACACCTTCTACTACTGTAGTAACTAGTTCTTATGGATGGAGAGTACATCCAATAAGCCATGTTTGGAAAAACCATAGAGGTGAAGATATCGATGGTCAAGAAAATGTTACCAACGTTATTGCTTCTATGGGTGGAACCGTTTCTGAAGTTGTAACGGGATGTACAAATGGTAATTATAGTTGCGGTGGTGGCTGGGGTAATCAAGTTGTTATCACCGATACTAAGGGAAACCAACAAAGATATGGTCATTTAGTTGGTAGTTCTATAACTGTTAAACAAGGTGATACTGTTGCTCAAGGTCAGGTTATTGCAAAAGTTGGTACTACTGGTAGTTCAACAGGACCACATTTGCATTTTGAAATGATTGTTAATGGTGAACAAGTGCCACCAGGAAAAAAATATAAACCAACACAAGGGTCTACTCAGGAAGTAGATAATCCAAATTTCTATATTGATCCAGATAATCCAAGGCCTTCAGGAAATGGAACTGCAGGTTGTACAAATGGGGCAGTCGATGGAGAAAGTAATATACAAACAGTATGTTTATCATTTAAAAATGAAGGCTATAGTGATGTGGCTACAGCAGCAGTACTTGTTAATATGCATTATGAATCGAATTTTGATAACCAATGTGTTAATAGTATTGGTGCATCAGGACTTGCTCAGTGGTTAGATCGTTTCCCAAATCTATATAAGGCATATCAAGAAAATTGGATTGATCCAAAGAATCAAGTTGAATTTATGTTTAATGAACTGAACACATCAGAATCTGCATCTAAGAGAGTATTAGAAAATGGAACAGAAGTAACATCGCTAGCAAGAAATTTCTGTAATAGTTTTGAAAGACCTGGAGCATCAGAATGTGCAAAAAGATCAGAATCAACAACAGCTAATAAATATTTGAATTATGTAAAAAATGGCTGTCAAGGTACTGTTGAAAGAATAGCACCAAATCCTGTTGATTGTGTTAGAAGAGTTGGAACCTTCCAGGAGGTATTAAAATGAAACGTGAAAAAACAGAAGGTAATAACAATAAAGTATATATTATAATTATTATATTACTAGTTTTGTTTGGCCTTATGCTTTCGTCAGTACTGATGAAAGAAAAAAATGATAGTGAGAATAAAATAGATATCGAAAAAAGTTCAACTAGAAACGTAGCAGATTATATATCATTCTTTTCTATTCAAAACATAATAAATAAATTCATTTTTTCAAATAATGCTGAAGAAGTATATTCTATGTTAGATGGAGAATATATAAATGAAGAAGGAATAACACAAGATAATGTAATCGAGCTAGCCAAAAAGGGACTCATTGGTATGAATTACAAGTGTCAAAAAGTTCAAGAAAACAAAGCAAATAATAGATTTAAAGACGTATATATTACTAATGGTATAATAATTGAAAATGGTTTAGAAGATATCACTGTCGTTGATAATGATTTTAAAGCAATTGTATTATTGGATTATGATAATTTAACTTTTAGCATAATTCCAAATACTGATAATCTAAAAGAAGCTTTAAAAAATAAAAAGAAAGTTTTGATAGAAAAAAACAAATATAATGTTCTTCCATCTACTGGAGTTAAAGATTATTATGATATATGTTTAACTTATTATAATGATTTTGTGTTTAAAATTAATTATTTACCTGATGAAGCATATAATTTGCTTGATTCTGATAGTAAAGAAAAAGTATCTAAAACCGATTTATATAATCTGTACGGTTTTACTTCTTTAAATTCTTGTAAATATGATTCTGAAGGCGCAACTTATATTGCAACGGCAACAAATGAAAAGATAATTCAATTTAAAGAAAAGAGTATAATGGACTATAGTGTTTATTTAGAATAGCTTTTTTAAAAAGTTTGTTATATAATATGGAATCGAAAAGGGTGACTTTATATGAAATTAAAAATTAGAGTAAAAAAAGAAGATTTTATGCTTTTCTTATTAGTATGTGTAATTTTATTTATAGGATGTTTAATTTTAGCTGCTAATTTTGTTTCGTTTGGAGCAAATGAACAGTTTGTAGGATTAAATATTTTTAAGAATTTTAGTATGAGCACATTAGGAGTAGCTATTGTCTTATTTATTATTTCACTTGTAATAATATTTATGAATGTATCAAGTACCATATTTGATCTAGAAAAAGGTGGACTTGGTATAATCTTTGGTGAAAAAGAGGAAAAAGGTTATAACTCATGGATGACTGATAAAGAGATGAAAAATGCCCGTAATATTGTTAAAGTTCCATTAACCGCTGAACATGCTGAAGGTGGAGGCTTACCACTTATTAATGATGGTAAAAACATGTGGGTAGATAATGGTGAAAATCATACTCTTATTATTGGACAATCTGGTTCAGGTAAAACAACTGCTCTTGTTGATCCACAAGTTAGAAGTTTAATGAAACATGATGAAAGTATGGTTATTGCCGACCTTAAAGGTGAAATATATAGAGACCATGGAGCTGAGTTAAAAGAACGTGGTTATAATGTAATTATAGTTAATTTCCGTTATCCAAGAGAAGGTAATGCATGGAATCCTCTTACAATTCCATATAGAATGTATAAACAAGGAAAAAGGGATAAAGCAAAAGAATTACTTGAGGATATTAGTTCTAATATCGTAAAAGGTGATGGAAAGAATGATGATCCATTCTGGACTGATTCTGGATCAGATTACTTTTCTGCTTTAGCACTAGCTTTATTTAAAGATGGTTCTGAAAATGAAGTTAATATAACTTCTATTAGTAATATGGCTTCTGCAGGAGAAACTAAAAATAAAACTAGTAGAAGAACATATGCTCAAGAATACTTTTCATTAAAAGGTGAAGAATCAGATGTATATCAATATGCTAAAGGTACTGTAAATGCTCCTGAAGATACTAAAAAGAGTATTTTATCGGTGTTCCTTAGTAAAATTAGAATATTCTCAACTCGTGAAGAGTTATCAGAAATGCTATCATATACAGATTTCAATATGGAGAATATTGGAAAAGAAAAAACTGCTGTATTTATGATAGTTCATGATGAGAAAACAACTTACCATTCTCTTGCAACTATTTTTATTAAACAATTATACGAAGTATTAATAGATGTAGCACATCAAAATAAAGATGGTAGATTAAAATTTAGAACTAATTTTATATTAGACGAGTTTGCTAACATGCCAGAATTAAGAGATGTTGATTCAATGGTTACAGCAGCGCGTTCAAGAAATATTAGATTTACATTTATTATCCAGAACTTCTCACAACTAGATGATGTATATGGTGAGAAAAAAGCAGAAACAATACGTAGTAACTGTGCTAATATGATTTATCTATTAACTAATGAACTTCGTTCTCTTGAAGAAATTAGTAAATTATGTGGTGAAGTTAAATCAAAAGAAAAAGAAAAAACGGTTTCAACACCACTTGTTACAGTTACAGACCTTCAAAAGATGAAACCAAATGAAATTATAGCAATTCGTATGCGTCAAAAACCATTTAGAACAACATTAAAACAAGGATTTAATACTAATTGGGGTAAAGAATATCCTAAGGTTTTCCCTGAAGAAAGAGAAATGTTCCCTGTTAAATCATTTAATATGAAAGAATATGTAGATAGAGAACAAAGGAAAGCGACTGTAGAAAAAATTAATGGAGCAAGACTTGGTGAATCAAACGAAATGGATAGAATACCAAGAGCTAATAGAGATTATAATTTTGACCCTCTTGCAGGTTTTAATCCAATGAATCCAATGTCAAACCCTAGTAGCAGACCAACTGGGGTTGGTCCTATGGGAGGAACAAATGATTTATTTGGTGGTATGAATAGTAGTCGTCCTGGTCCAAATGCAGGATTTAGTCCAGGTATTGATATTGATGCATTGATTAAAGAAATTGATGAACAAATAGCAAAAGAAGAAGCAAAAGAAAAAGCAAAAAGAGAAGAATACGAAAAAGAAAAAGCAGCAGCGCTTGAAAAAGAAACTAAAGCTGAGACTAAAGAAGTTGTTCCAGTAGAAAAAGAAGTTCCAAAGGCAACAGAAACCACAAAAGAATTAATAACAACTCCTCAAAATGATACATATAAAGTTACATCTGAAAAAGATACTTTTGAAAATAAACCATCAGGTAAGACAGAACCTATACCAAAAGTACCAGTTGATAACTCAAGTGTAGTTATAGATAATAACGTAGTAACGGATGATCAATTCTTTGATGACTTCTTTGGTGATGATGATTTTTAAAAAAATTTGTATTTTTCATATTTGTGTGTTATAATCAAATAGCTAGGAAAGGAGTGGGCAACGAGATGTTACCCACTTTTGTTATGAATGGAGTAGGTATGGAAGAAAAATTAGAAAAAATTAAAGAAGCTATTTCTAAAGAAATGGAAAAAGAAAATATTATTGTAGATAGCGTAGAATATGTTAGAGAGAATAACTATAATTTTTTGAAAGTTATTCTAGACAAGGTTAATGGTATCGATTTAGATACTATTGTAGAAGCAACTAATATCATCAATCCAATAATTGATAAACTAAATCTTATTGATGATGAATATATATTAGATATATCAAGTAAAGAAAGAGGAGAATAAAATGAGCGCAGAGAAAAAAATAAATGGAAAAGAATTTATAAAAAATGTTCATAAAGTTGCAGAAGAAAAAAATATAGATGAAGAAATTATATTTGATGCAATGACACAAGCTTTAACAACAGCTTATAAAAGAAATTACAATTCTAAAACAAATGTTAAACCAAAAATCGATAGAAAAACAGGAGATATAAAGATTTATTCATACTATGTAGTTGTAAGTGATTATATTGATCCTGAAGTAGAAATTGATGAAGAAGGAAAAGAAATTGTTAAAGAACCTGAAATTCCAGTAGATGCACAAATTCTACTTGAAGATGCAAGAAAGAAAATTCCTGATATTGAAGTTGGAGAAGAATTTGAAGAAGAAGTTACACCAGATGATTTTGGTAGAGTTGCAGTACAAACTGCTAAACAAGTACTTATTCAAAAAATAAGAACAGCTGAAAGAGAAAGCATTATGAAAGATTTCGCTGATAAACAAGGTGAAATGATGCTTGGAACTCTTGCAATGGAAGATGAAAAAAATTACTATGTAGACCTTGGAAAAGCAAGGGGAGTTCTTCCAAAAAGAGAAATGATACCTGGTGAAAAGGTAGTTATGGGTAATTCTATTAGAGTATATTTACAAAAAATAGAAGAAACTCCTAAAGGACCACTAATTTTATGTTCAAGAAAACATCCTAATTTTATTAGAAGATTATTTGAAAATGAAATACCAGAAATGATAGATGGAACAGTACTTTTATACATGGTTGCAAGAGAACCGGGCGTAAGAAGTAAAGTTGCTATTTATTCTGAAAATGAAAAAGTAGATGCTATAGGAGCGTGTATAGGTGAACATGGTTCTAGAATTGGCAATATTTTAAAAGAACTTAATGGTGAAAAAATAGATTTAGTATTATATTCTGAAAATATAGAAGAATATATAAAGAATGCATTAAGTCCTGCTAAAAACGTATTTGTTTCTATTGATGAAGAAGCTGAAGGAAATGAAGCTTTAGTAATAGTTAGTGATGAAGATTTAAGTTTAGCAATTGGTAAGGGCGGAGTTAATATTCGTCTTGCGAGCAAATTAACAAAATATCACTTAACTATTAAGTCTATGACTCAAATTAATGAGGAAGGAAATAAATAATGAAAAAAGTGCCAATGCGTACATGCGTTGTAACAAAAGAAAAACTTCCAAAAAAGGATTTGCTTAGAATTGTAAAATTTGAAGACAAAATAACAGTTGATCCCAGTGGTAAATTAAATGGTAAGGGATGCTATTTAAAAAAAGATGAAGCAGTTGTTATGGAAGCTAAAAATAAAAAAATCTTAAATAGAGTATTTGAAATGGATATAGATGATAGTATCTATGAGGAGATTTTAAAGAATATTTAAAAAAGAGAGGAGACGTGAATATATGTTTACTGTCAAAGAATATGCTGAAGAAATGGGCATAACAGTACAAGAAGTATTAAAAAAATGTGCATTTTTAAAAATTAGTGTAAGTGAGGCAAGCGATGAATTATCAGAAGACGATGTAATTATGCTTGATAACGCAATAGATATTGAAGAATCTGTTGAAGCTGATGAAGATGTTTATGAAGATATAGATGAAGTTGATGAAAAAGAAACAAAAAGAGAAGAATCTACAAAATCAATTTCTAAGATTAAAAAGCAACAACCTAAAAATGATTTTAACAAAAAGACATATGCATCTAAACGTAAAGAAATGTATAAGAATAAAAGTAAATTACAATCTGTAAGTAATGAAGTAAGTGATGATGTTGTTTTATATAAAGAAGGAATGACTGTTAAAGATCTTGCAGATGGATTAAAAATTGGTGGCAATGATATTATAGTTAAACTTATGAATATGGGATTAATGATATCACTTAATCAAGCTATAGATTTTGAAAATGCTGAAATTATAGCACTTGAATATGGAAAAACTCTAAAAAAAGAAGAAACTCAAGATATTTCCAATTTTGAAGAGTTTGAAATAGTAGATGATGAAAAAGATTTAGTTAAAAGACCACCAGTTGTAACTATTATGGGGCATGTTGACCATGGTAAGACAACACTTCTTGATTATATAAGAAATTCAAATGTAGTTGATAAAGAATTTGGTGGAATTACACAAGCAATAGGTGCATATCAAATAGAGCATAACGGAAGTAAAATAACATTTATAGATACTCCAGGGCATGCTGCCTTTACAGAAATGCGTGCTAGGGGAGCAAGTATAACAGATATAGTTATTATTATAGTCGCTGCAGATGATGGTGTTATGCCACAAACCGAAGAAGCTATTGATCATGCTCTTGCTTCAAATGTACCAATAATTGTTGCAGTTAATAAAATAGATAAACCAGGAGTAGATCCTGAAAAAATATATACTGAAATGGCTGCACATAATATAACTCCTGAAAAATGGGGTGGAAATATTCCATTTGTTAATATTTCTGCTAAAACAGGTGAGAATGTTGACGAACTACTTGAAACAATTCTTGCAATTGCAGAAGTTAATGAATATAAAGCAAATCCTAACAGATATGCAACTGGTACTGTAATTGAATCAAGACTTGATAAAAACGTTGGAGATGTTACAAGCTTACTTATTGAAAATGGAACTCTTAGAATAGGGGATCCACTAGTAGTTGGTAACGTGCTAGGTAAAGTTAGAACAATAAAGAATGATCTTGGTAAACCTATCGTTGAAGCAGGTCCATCAACTCCTGTAGAAGTAACTGGTTTATCAGGTAATCCAAGCGCTGGTGATAAATTCATGGCATTTGAAAGTGAAAAACAAGCTAAAGAAGTTGCAAATAAAAGAGCAGCTAATGCTAAAACAACAAAATATAGAGAAAACGTTGTAACTCTTGAAGACTTATTTAGTCAAATTGAATCCGGTGTTAAAGAAATAAACGTTGTACTTAAATGTGATGTACGAGGTAGTGAGGAAGCTGTTAAAAATGCCCTTTTAAAAATTGACATCGAAGGCGTAAAAGTAAAAGTTATTAGAAGTGGTATAGGTGCAATTACTGATAGTGATGTGGTTCTTGCCAATGCATCTAATGCTATCATTATTGGATTTAACGTAGTAAGTAATTCTCATATTAAAGATCTTGCAAAAGAATATGGTGTTGATATTAGACTTTATACAATAATTTATAAACTTGTAGAAGATATGGAAAGCGCCATGAAAGGTATGCTTGATCCAGAATTTGAAGAAAAGGTAATTGGAACAGCTGAAATAAGAGCGTTATTTAAATTTTCTAAAGTTGGAACTATCGCTGGTACTAAGGTAACTAAGGGAATTATAAAAAATGGTTCAAAAGTAAGAGTAATTAGAGATAGTGCAATTATTTACGATGGTATAATTGGAAGCGTTCAAAGAGAAAAAGATACTGTTAAAGAAGTAAAAGAAGGCTTTGAATGCGGTATTACTGTTGATGGATATAATGATCTTAAAGTTGGAGATATACTAGAAACTTATGAAAATGTTGAGGTAAAAAGATGAGTAGTTTTAAATTAAAAAGAATAACTTCTATGATTATTCAAGAATTAAATAGAATTTTAACTGAAGAAGTAAGAGATGATATGCTTAAAAATGTAAGTGTAACAGATGTTACGGTTGATAATGATCTTACTTTTGCAACAGTTTATTTTATGACAAGACTTGAAGATACTAAAACAGTAGAAGAAAAACTAAACAATGCAGCATCATTTATAAGATATAATCTTGCTAATAGTTTAGATTTAAGAAGTACTCCAGAACTAAGATTTGTTTATGATGATTCTATTGATAAAGGTGAAAGAATAGATGAAATCTTAGAAAAAGTAGAGACAAAAGAAGAAGAGTAATTATGGATGGAATATTAATTGTAAACAAGCCAAAAGGTTTAACGAGTAGGGATGTAGTTAATATTCTAAACAAAAAGTTTCATACAAAAAAAATAGGACATACAGGGACTCTAGATCCAATGGCGACAGGAGTCCTTGTTTGTTTAATAGGAAAATATACTAAATTATCAAATGTTATAACAAGTGACAAAAAAGAATATGAAGCTTCTTTTGATTTAGGATATTTAACTGATACCCTTGATAACGAAGGCATAAAAACAAATACGAATGACAAAGAATGCTCTGAGGAAGAAATAAAAAGAGCAGTTGACTCTTTTAAGAAATCTTACATGCAAGAAGTTCCTAAATATTCAGCAGTTAAAATTAATGGAAAAAAACTTTACGAGTATGCAAGAAACAACGAAGATATTAACTTGCCAAAAAGAGAAGTTACTATATATGACATAGAGTATTTAGGTAATAATTCTTTTAAATGTTTAGTATCTAAAGGAACATATATTAGAAGTTTGATTAGAGACATTGGATTGACTCTTAATACATATGCTACTATGACTAGTCTTAAAAGAACAAAACAAGGTACATTTGATATAAAAGATTCATATACTTTAGAAGAAATAGAGAATGATAAATATAAACTTATTAATGCCGAGGATATATTTAATACTATTACACTTAATAAAGATGAATATATTAGAGCAAGTAATGGTGTAAAGCTTAAATTTGATATTAAAGATGATATTGTTTGTCTTAAGTATAAAGAAAATAATGTATGTTTATACAAAAAAGATGGAGACTATTATAAAATGTTATTAAAATTTTAGTTTACAGTCAAGAAAAAAAATATATAGCAAAAAAAATCAACATATGTTAGAATTAGCATAGTCCGAGGTGAACAAAGTGACCAAAAAAGAAATATTAAAAGATAAAGAATATTATAAAATTATAAA
Source organism: uncultured Erysipelotrichaceae bacterium (assembly GCA_902795215.1). Lineage (GTDB taxonomy): Bacteria > Bacillota_I > Bacilli_A > RF39 > UBA660 > RUG11867. The sequence continues at coordinate 45,620 of CADBKG010000007.1, forward strand.
AGATTTATATGAAAGAAAAGAAGTTCAAACACTAGATAGTATTCCACATCATGATACAGGGACAAGACTTGAACATTCATTAAACGTATCATATAAAGCTTATAAAATTGCTAAAAAACATAATTTAGATTATAAAAGTACTGCAAAGGCAGGATTATTACATGATTTATATTTTAATAGGATAGCTGAATGTAAAACTAAAATAGATAAGATTAAATTACTTACTAATGGTCATCCAGTTGATGCAATAGAAAATGCCAGCAAGTTTTATGAGTTAAACAAATTAGAAAAAGATATTATTAAAACACATATGTGGCCAATATCTATATATATGCCTAAATATAAAGAAAGTTTTATAGTAGGATATGCTGATAAGTATTGTTCTTTCTTTGATGCTAAAAAGAAAGTAAAATATAAAAAAGATAAATTAGTATATAGATTTGGTGTATATGTAATTATGTTTATGCTTACAATATTTTAAAACAAATTTCTTAATAACAATTAATGTCAAATCAAAGCCGATTTGACATTTATTATTGCAAAAAAAAAATAGTATAGATATAATTAAACTGGTGAAGGTAAATGTTGTTAGATCCTAAATTAAGAAAAATTAAGAAACACTTACAAAAAGATTATAATATCCCAGATTTTGTTTTCACTAAAAAACTTAGTAAAACAATTTCATCATATGAAGAAGGAATAGCTTTTATTCAACTGTTTTGTATTCAAAATAATTTTTCGTGTAAAAAAGAAGACTTTGAATATATGGTTGATTTATATGGCAGAAATAAAGAATTATTTAAGGAGTTATGTAATTATACAAGATACTCAAAAAATTACTGCGAACAATTGATAGAAGTATATGGCGAAGATTTTTTATATGCAAATTTAAATATAATTCCTGATTTAGATAAATATAAAAATATAAAAAAAGAGTATATAGATATTCTAAAACAAAATGTGGATAAGATAGATGTTTTTGATAAAATTATATCCTTAGGTGATAATAAAGCAGAATTTTTACTAAAATATATTAATTTATCTAATATTGGTGAAATAATAGAAGTAACAAAAAATATTAATTCGGATATGATAATGAACTTTCTATTTGATAATATTGAAGATAAAGAAGTTGTTTTATTTGTGAAAAATTTGATAAACAATAATGTAGATATAGAATTAAGTTATAACTTTGGCTACAAAAAATATCTAAAAATGTTAAACCAATGTACAGAAAAAACAGAGATTATTAAAAAATTTAATATATATTTAGTGCAGAATCTAAAAAAAGAGAATTCTAAAAAATTAATGTTAAGTGCTTTAACAACCCTTATTAGACCAGATGATTATATATATAGTATAAATGATTTATTAGAACAAGGGATTAAAATTGATAATAACGGTGAAAAAGCATTAATTGCTAACGAAATAGTAGAAAACTATGATAATAGTTTTAATGATTTTATAGATCATTATATGAAGGAAGATTTGTATGTCGATTATCATGAAGCATATAAATATATTTCAGAAATAAATGAACAATTAATTAATAATCATTTATCTGACATTGATTCCTTTGCTAGTGTCTCACCAATTGACTATAGTTATTTAGATGCTGAAGGAAACAAGATAGAAAAAAAAATAAATGTTAAAATCATTGATGATCTAAATTTTGATATATTAATTCATTCTATTACAGATAAAACAAAAGATCCTATAGGACTCCAAAATGGTACAAATTATTCATTAGCACCTAAGTTAATACAATCTCCAGAATTATGGACAAAAATTGCTCCAAGTGAGGCAAACGATGAATTATCAACTAGTTATTTTCACGGTTATTATAGACCTTTTGGAGTGCCTTTGGTATGTCTAGGATTTAAAAGTATACCGAAAGATTCTTTGGAATTAATGAAAGTTAATGATGCAGGAACATCTATGAAAAGAAACCACCTAAAAACCCAAGTATATCCTTATGAATTTTTTCCTTTTGTTAGTTTTAATAGAATAACTAATCCCCGCGGAAATAATAGCTTAACACGAATTGATTATAACGAAGTATTGCTTACAAGGTATCCAAATGGTGAGTGTATAACTCCTGATTATATAATAATTTCAAAAGATGAATTAACTACTAAACAAATGGAATATTCAAAAAAATGGGCGGCATATTACGATATTCCAATAGTAATTATTGATTTAGAAAAAATAATAGAGAAAAGAAAAGCCAATATTATAAAAATAGTTAATGATATAATTAATAAGCAGGATATTGACTATGATGATGTAAACGACATAGTACATGAAATTTATATGGCAAGTTGCAATTATAATTATAAAATTGATTTAAAATATATAATTAATATTATAAAACAAATATACGATAATTTGTCTCTTAATGCTGAAACCGCTGATTTAATGATAGATTTAATGACTGGATTAATTCCAAAACAGGATTTAAAAAATGAAGAACTTGCTTATATTTATGAAGCCTGCAAATCAAAATCAAATCATACAAAATAAAAACTTAAGTTATAGAAACTTAAGTTTTATTTTTATATGGCGTTCCCGGCGAGAATCGAACTCACGACCTATTGCTTAGGAGGCAATTGCTCTATCCTACTGAGCTACGAGAACAAAAAAGCACAAATAAATTATATCACAAAATGATTAATATTCATAATTATTTGTTAATTAGCATAAATATTGATATAATGGTTAAGGTGAGACTATGATAGCAATTGAAAAAGTATTCTTATATTTTTTGATATATTCTTTTATAGGTTGGATTATGGAAGAAGTATATGTTGGTATAGAACTTAAAAAAATCGTTAATAGGGGATTTTTAATAGGACCAATATGTCCCATATATGGAATAGGCTTTTTACTTTTATATTTTCTTATTAAAACCAGTAATCCTATTTTAGTATTTTTAGAATCAATAGTTATATGTTCTATACTTGAATATTCAACGTCTTATATACTTGAAAAAGTGTTTAATGCAAGATGGTGGGATTACTCGAAAGAAAAATTAAATTTAAATGGTAGAATATGCGCTAAAACAATGATTCCATTTGGTATAATAGGTACTATATTTTTATGCATAGTTCAACCAAGAGTTCAAGTAATAATTAATTATTTTAATCCGATGATTTTATCTATAACAAGTCTAGGCATATTATTTATATCTGATGTAATTTTATCATTTAAAATAATGCATAATATAGGAAAGAAAATTAAATTTGCTAAAATAGATAATACTGAAGAAATAAAAGATGAAGTATCAAAATGGTTACTTAGCAAATCATTTATATATAGAAGAATTAAAAAAGCTTATCCTAATTATAGAATTAGAATGAAAAAAATGCGTAATAACATAAAAGAAGCCCTTAGTGAATATATAGAAGAAGCTAAGTAGGCTTTTTTAATTTATTTACAAAATCTTTAATTTTTATTATAATTATATTAAATATAGATGATAAGAAAGGAGTAACATTTATATAGCGCCTGGAGGTTTAACCTTGACGAGGACGAGAATTAATCGAATTTCGGCGGATATTCTCGCGGATTTGTAGTTCGTTAGATATATTACAAAAAATAAAATTAAGATTATAACAAAAGATATATCAATACTAAAGCAGAAAGGAAAAATTATGTGCGGAATTGTTGGTTATGTAGGTAAAAAAGATTCAAAAGAAGTATTACTTACAGGACTTTATAATTTAGAATATAGGGGTTATGATTCTGCAGGTATTGCAGTAAAAGATAAAGATAAAATTGAAATAATTAAAAGTGTTGGAAAGATTTCTAACTTAGAAAACAAAATTAAAAAAGAGAAAGTATTAAAAACAAATATCGGTATTGGACATACTAGATGGGCCACTCATGGTGAGCCTAATGAAACAAACGCTCATCCACATAGATGCGGAGATATTGTGCTTGTTCATAATGGGATAATTGAAAATGCAAAAGAATTAAAGGAAAAATTAGAAAAAGCAGGAGAAGTATTTAAAAGTGAAACTGATACTGAAGTTGCATGTGCTTTAATTAGTCATTATTATAAAAAAGAAAAAAATATGAAAAAAGCTATTTCTCTTGCTATAAAAGAGCTTACTGGTAGTTATGCATTTGCAATATTAAATGTTAATGAAGATAAAATATACGCGACTAGAAAAGATTCACCATTAATTATTGGAGTTAAAGGTAAAGAAAGTTTTATTGCAAGCGATATTGCCGCAATACTAGAATATACAAATCAGTATATACTTTTGGAACCTGGTGAAATAGCAGAAGTAGATAGTAATGGCTTAATAGTTACAAAAAATAATAAAAAAATAGATAAAGAAATTGTTAAAACTTCTTTATCTGCATCATCTAATGATAAAAATGGTTACGAACATTATATGATTAAAGAAATAATGGAAGAACCTGTATTACTTGAAAAAATGTTTGAAAATAATATAAATAATATTCCAGATATAAGCAGATTTTCAGAAGTACATATAGTCGCTTGTGGATCAGCTTTGTATGCTGGAATGATTGGCAAATTCTTATTAGAAAAATATTCACACGTAAATGTATTATGTGAATGTGCAAGTGAATATAGGTATTCAAATGTAGCTTATCCTAAAAAAACTCTTGTTATTGTAATATCACAAAGTGGTGAAACTGCTGATACAATAGCAGCCCTTAGAAAAGCAAAAAAAGAAGGAGCTTATACACTAGCTATAGTAAATGTTGAAACTTCAACAATTGCCAGGGAATCAGATGAACAATTCTTTATTTCAGCTGGCCCAGAAATAGCAGTTGCAACTACTAAAGCTTATATGCTTCAAGTCGCTGCACTTGCGCTAATTAGTTATAACTCTGCAAAACAAAAAAAGTTAATCGATTTTGATATAAAAGAAGATATAAGATTAATACCTAAACTAGTAAAAGATATTATAGATAAAAGAGAAGAATATAAAGAAATTGCAAAAGAAATATATGAAAAAGATAATATCTTCTTTATTGGAAGACTTATCGATCATGCTATATGTTTAGAAGGAAGTTTAAAACTAAAAGAAGTATCATATATACATAGTGAAGCTTATGCTGCAGGAGAATTAAAACACGGTACAATTTCACTAATAAATAAGGGAATGCCTGTTTTTGCAATAGTTACAGATGATGATATAAGAGATAAAACAATTTCTAATATAGAGGAAGTTGATGCTAGGGGAGCTAAAAGTTATATTATTACTACAAGAGAAACAAAATTAAAAGATACAACTATAGTAGTTCCAAAAATAAATCCATTTATGCAACCTTTGCTTGTAGTTCCAATTTTACAACTTATTGCATATGAAACAGCATACCTGCGAGGTTGTGATATAGATAAACCTAAAAATCTTGCCAAAAGTGTAACGGTTGAATAAAGATGCAGTTTGAACTAGTCAAGTAAAAATAGACAGTTTATAAAAAAGAGCATTAAAACCCTGATTCAGTTTTATACTGAATTGGGGTTTTATAATTTAATGAATATGATGGTCTTTCATTGTTATAATAATAGATGTATTCTTTTATAAGTTTAGGAACGTTATTAC
>CADBKG010000008.1 GCA_902795215.1 uncultured Erysipelotrichaceae bacterium
TTTTTTAGTCAATTACATTGTATCAAAATCACATGTCTTTTTATATATTAAAATTAGTGTTGTGATTTTTCTCACCAACACTATTTATAATACAACCATCAATTCTATTTTTAGAATTGATTTTTTTATGCAAAAGAAAAAGATAACATACCAAAAAATTTTCTTTAAATTTTTGAGAAGTATGTTATAATAATTAACCAACAAAGGAGTAATTATATGGCTAAAAATGATTTAATAAATGATATGAAATTTAGAAGAAAATGTGGTGCTTATGGATTAGATTGGGGGACTTTTAATATTTTAGATGACATAATAGTATTGCCATCACCAAAAGAAAATATTTTAGTTCTTTTAGATGAACATTACAATACAGTTGGTATTTATGATAAAAATGATGATCTTAGAAAACTATTATCTGCTGAAAAAATAATAAAAGGAATCAAAGAATTATATGAAATTACGTATGTTAAATTTCCATATCCATTTCAAAATTTTAGTTTAAAGCAAATTGTTGATTTAGCTAACAGAATTTATATAGATGAAACAAACCATGGACATTCATCTGATATGTTTGTTAATGGTGAGATGGTAAACGATGAATATGATAGTGTTTATATTGCTCTTTTATCTTATATCAAATTTTTAGGAGAACAAATTGAACAATATTTTATGAATCTATATCAAATGAAAATGATGGGCCTTGAATATCCAAATGTTTACCAGTATATATCAAGTTTAATGAGTAATATTGATGAATGCATAAATACCAATATCAAAAAAGGTAATCGACCAATCCCAATAGATGTTATTGAATATCTTGGTCAAGATAGAGATACTATAGATATGTATGAGCATGAATTATATAGGGTTATTGATTTATTACTTAAACAAAAAGGAATAAAAATAAAAAGTGGATTTGAACACTATAGAGAACTTGAAATGACTGAAAAGGATACCTCTGATTTATCAGAAATATCAAAGAGGTTATTAAAAATATTAGAAGTGCCTGATGAAGAAGTTCAGTTAAGATATCAAGAAAATAGTAAAACACATGAATTTAAAGAAATTAACTTACAAGAGTGGTTATTAGAAGATATTAACAAAACAAAAAAATTGTACAGATTATAAATATATATGTTACAATAGACAATTACAAGGAGATGTTTAATATTTATGGAAAAAACTGAAAAAAGAAAGTTACTTTATTATGATCGCTTTCAAAGAACACCAAAACATTATATGGGTGAACCTGTATACCATTTTTTCTTTAAAGACGTTGAAACAGGGGAAGATATTATTTTAGGGCAATGTTATTATGCTAAGGAAGTTTCGGATATTTTAGATGAGATTTATTACTTCGATATTACGGAAGCTACTAATAACTATGACATTTTATGGAATTTATCTGAAGAAAAGATTAGACCAGTCACTGATACTTTTAAAGAGGTACAATTCGAGTATAAAAGAATGTTAAACAATGGTGTAGACACTAAAGATATAAATTCAGAAATGATATCTTTATTCAAAGAAAAAACATTTCAAAAGTCACTAATGTAATTATTTCGCAAAAGTATAGTTAATAGTTAGTTACGATACTAACTATTTTTTATATGAAATTATTGACAAATAATAATAAATATATATAATATTCTTTACTGAAAAGGAGATCATTTATGGTTAAGAAATATATGGATATTAGGGATTATGTCGATGTTTTACCTCTAGATTATAAGTTTATTGAAATGGTAATAGTATTACTAGAAGCAAAAAGAAGAGGAGACTTGGTAAGTAGTAATTTTAATGGTCATATGTTCTATTCTGATAAAATAGAATTAGATAAGGCTTATTTAGAATACTATGATATGACTTATAGTGAACATTTGATTTATGAAAGAGATGCCGACAAAATAACATTTGAATTAATAGGTCATATGTATACCGATTTTTTTATTTCAACAGAAAAATATAAGGATTTTGTAAAAGAGTTAATAGCATATAAAAGTAATCCACAAATTTTACAAATATTTGATTATGTTATTAAAAACACAGGAGATATTATCTTTAAAGTTAAAAAAGAATATTATATTAATAGATTTAATAAGTTTAATGATTATAGGAAGAATTTTGCTAAAGAAATTATTGATAAGTACATAGATGAAAAATATAAAGATCAAGTTATAGAAGGACTTGGTTTAAAAAAGAAGCAAAATTCCTTAAAATAAAAAAGAGAGAAATAATATGAACATAGACTGTAAAAATAAAAACAATGACAATGAAATTTTAGAAGAATCAAGAATTATGAGATTATTAATCGTATCTCAAACAACTTCTGAAAAAACTGAAATTCCATTTGATGAAGGAATAGTAGTAATAAAGAATGATAAAACGTTTGAAGGATATGGAAATAATGATACTTATATTTATGGAGAAACGTTAGAAAATGATGGAATATCTTTAGTCGCTTTAAATAACGTAAATAAAGTATCTAACTACTGTGTATTAAGAGAAAATGATCAATATACAGGTATTAAAAAACAATATTCATCTATGTATGGAATGGATGGTATGGATTACGATATACAAGATGTAACTATTAAATTAATTCCAGTAAATATTAATGTTGAAAAAAGAAAATACCTCGAAGAAAAAATCTATGATACAAGAAGAAATCTAAATATATTTGTCTGGTCATATAGTAATTATTTTGAGGAGTATTTAGACTATGAAACTAGAGAAACTCTTGAGATAATGAAAATTAATAGAAATAAAAAAGTTACAAACAAGAAAAGTAAAAAATAAGAACAGTTGACTATTTAACATCATATCTATATAATATTATTTACTGGAGGCTTTGGAAATATGGATGAATATAAAAAAGAAAAAATAGATAATTTAATTGCATTATGTCACATAATGAATGAATATAAAGAGTTCATTAAAAATTTAAAAGAATTAATAACTGTTTCATATAATAGAGATATTATTGAGAATTTACGTAAAATATCAAATGGTGAATTTGTACTTGGTTCAAAAAAAGTTAAGAGATTCTATGAGGACAATAAATCAACTATAGATACAATAAACAAGTACTCTAGTATAAATTCCTTTATTTGTTCGAATTATGATTCAGATGGAGATTTATACGAAGAAAGTGCGATAGATTTCTTTTATGAATATTTTAATAATCATAAGAAAGATTTAGATAAAATATTGATACTGCTTGAAAAATTTAAAAGATTAGGCGGTTGGGAACTTAAGTTTAATGAAAACACGGATTTTACTAGTAAAGAATATTATATGAACCCAAGTTTTACAGGAACGTCTAAGATATATATACTTGATAATATTGAAGTGTTACCTAATTATGATAATTATCTTATTAAATATAAAACAAGTGGTTCTAACTATGAACTAGAAACAATTGCTTTTCGTAATAAATTTACCCAAAGTGACATTTCAATTACAGTCAACAGTTTATTGTTTGATCCTGATAAATTACCAGATGTAATAAGCAATGAAGCAATAATAGATAAAATTATTGATATGAGAAATAGTAAAGAAGAAGAATGTACTAATATTAAAAATGCAATAGATTTAAGAATTAGTGTTGATAACTTAAATAAACAATTTATGAGAACAAATGAAATTATGAATCGTATTAAAAATATTGAAAATAAGGAAGTTCTACTACACATTAAATCATTATTAGAACAACTAGAAGATATAAGTTTAAAATATGAAGAGGATATTTCACAAGATTATTCAGATATTACAACGGAACTAATTCAAAAAGAGAAAGAGTTTCATTTAGTTGCCATTGAAAGACAAAAGATGCATTTTGATTAAACATATTGTTATAATGAAAATACATTAATTGACAATAATTATTTATAATTATATAATTATTATGGTGGTATGATATGAACAATATTGAAAAAGGTGTATTAAGTAGCGTAATTGATAACAACAAACAATCTCATATGGCAACAAGGGATATACCTATTCAAGATTTAAATGTTGATTGGAAGCTTGCTGGATGTATTTATTATTTTTTAAAAGGAACAAACACTGTTCTTCCAAGTTTTAGCATGATAGAAAGAATATCAAAAGAAAAATTTATAGATGGAATTATTTCTGTTGGATATGGTGTAATTGTTACACAAAAAGGTAAAGATATCATAATATCACATTCTGAACCAATAACAGAAGTGACTGAAAGAATAGATGAAATAAGAACTGATGGATATACTGCATTTACTGTTAATAATGATAGAATTACTGAAATAGATCCAAATGAAGTATCTATATTTGATCCAAGTAGAGTAAGAATATTGCAACAATATCTAACTGATTATAAAGAATACAGGTATAATTTAAATGAGGAAAAAGAACCAGAAAACAAAAAAGCGTCTAGTTTATAGATGCTTTTTTGTTTCTTTGTTTTGTTCTAAATATATTCTTTTGTTAGTTAGGTTTTCTAATTCTTTATATAGATTAGATAATTCATTATGTATATCATTAATCTTATGATTAATATATTCTATTTGTTCATCATATGTTCTAAAAAATTCTGCTGTTTGACCATTTTTTCTGTGTAAACATATATGTTTTTTATTATTGTTATCTATAATCCAATAAATTACTTCACGTAGAGGCATTTCAGGGAAAGTGGTATCATTGATTTCTTCACTACTAGTTATAGTCCCTTCTATATATTCTTCAGAAAATGCAGGTCTCCATCCTTCGTTTTTAAAAATGTATACCTTAGTGCCATTTGGTAATCTTTTTTCCATGTTAGTTTCCTCCTAAGTAAAATGTATTATAACATACCAACATTATATATGCTAGATTTTGTTATATAAATTTGTTATTATATTTATAGTAAGGATATGATAGTATGAGTGAAGAGTTAAAAGAAAAAACAGAGGCAGTAAATAAAAAAAGTAGTAAGTATACTATATATATTTTAATTTTATTTTTTTTAATTCCTATGTTCATAAATTCTTTAGGCACTTTATTATCTACAGAAGATAAAGATGCAGTTGCTGATGGTTTTACAATAGATTCCTATACAGTAACTCTTGATGTTAAAGATAATAACGTGATTTACGTAACTGAAGATATTAACGTTAACTTTACTAATTCATATAAACATGGAATATATAGAAGTATACCTTACTGGTTAAAGTATACTGGTAAAGATAATAAAACAATAAAAAGAATGGCTTGGATTGATGAATTTTCTGCAGTAGGGGATAGTTACACCGAAGAAACAAGTCATGGGAAAGAAGTTTTAAAAATTGGTGATGAAAATAAATATGTTGGGGCAGGCTTAAAAAAATATACTATTAAATATGTATATGATATGGGTAAGGATCCATTTAAAGATTTCGATGAATTTATCTTTCATGCTTACGGAGACTATTGGGGAACACCAATAAATAATGGAAGACTAGTAGTTAATATGCCGAGTAGTATTGAAGGCAAAAATGTAAACTTCTTCACTGACAAATATCGTAAACAAAATATTAATGCTAATGTAAAATACTATATTGATGGAAATACTTTAATTGCGGACTTAAATTCTCCAATTAATTCAGCGTTAACTGTTGATATAGAACTTCCAGATGGTTACTTTAAAAAAGCTCATAACGTGTACACAAATTTTTCACTTGTTCCTCTTGGAATAGTGTTATTAATGACAATATTTACATTTATCTCATGGATTAAACATGGTAAGGATTATGAAAAAAGATTAGAAACAGTAGAGTTTTATCCACCAGAAGGACTAGATCCTGCAATAATTGGGTACATTTATAATAAAAATCAAACAAGTGTAAAATTGTTGCCAGCACTTTTGATATCTCTAGCTAGCAAAGGGTTTATAAAAATAAATGAAAAAGAAGACAAAAAAATAGAAATTGTTAATCAAATTGCTTTAAATAAATATGACCAAGCAAAATACGAAGAAACAATGAAAAAACTTTCTCAAAACGAAAAAATAGTATTTGATAAGTTATTTATTAGTAACAATAATTCTATTATACTAAGTGATCATGCTACTTTATGGGAAGCAGAAAGATTAATATATAGTAATTATATGCTAGAAGATAAAGATACTATATATGAAAATAATTTAAAATACTGTCTTAAAGGAGTCATAAGGGCGATGTTTGGGTTTGTTCTAACTGTTTTTGCTTATTCTACAATAGAGGATTTAAATCCTAACTTACATTTTCTTTATTATTTAGCCTTTGCATGTTTTGCAATTAATATTTTCTTTGTGGTAATTATGGGAAGAAGAACAAAAAAGGGGGAAGAATTAATTGCAAAAGTAAATGGATTTAGAAATTTCTTGGATACAGTCGAAAAAGAAAAATTAGAAGCTTTAGTAGAAGAAAATCCATATTATTTCTATAATATTTTGCCTTACACATATGTATTAAATCTATCTAAAAAATGGATAGAAAAATTTGAAGGTATAAATATGCCTGAACCTTATATGGGAACGTATAATATTAGAGATGAATCATCATTTTATGATTTAAGTTCGAATATTCCAAGTGCACCTGCTTCTAGCTCTGGTGGTGGAGGCGGTGGAGGCTGTTCATCATGCGGTGGTGGATGCTCTTCATGCGGTGGAGGAGGATCATGGTAAAAAGATTTATTCTCCAGTGGCACCTAAGTGAAAATTGTAATTTAAAATGCTTGCATTGTTATCAAGAGAATCATAAACCTATATGTCTAAAATATAATGACTTAGAAAAGATATATAAGCAATATAAAAACTTACTTAAAAAACTAAATATGAAAGGACATATCAACATAACAGGTGGTGAACCTTTATGTAATCCTTTCTTTTTTAGAATACTTGATTTGATAAAAAGTGATAGTGATATTATGACTTTTTCTATACTGACTAATGGAACATTAATAACAGAAGAAATTGCCAAAAAAATAAAATCATATAACCCATATTATGTTCAAGTGAGTTTAGAAGGTTCTAAAAAAACAAATGACCTAATAAGAGGGAAAGGGACATATAAAAATATTTCCGAAGGAATAAAAGCATTAAAAAAACAAAATATATTTACTTCTATTTCTTTTACAGCGACAAAACTTAATTATAAAGAGTTTCCAAAGGTAGTTAGACTTGCAAAAAGATTAAAAGTTGATAATGTTTGGTCGGATAGATTTATTCCACTTGGTGATTCTGATAAAGAACTTATGATGAATTATGAAGAAACAAGGCAGTATTTAGAAATTATGAACAAAGAAAGAAACAAACTTTTAAAATCTAACTTAAATACTGTTGTTTCCATGCGTAGAGCATTACAATTCCAACCAAATAATAGTTTTCCTTATCAATGCACTGCAGGGGATACTTTACTAACTGTTATGGAAAATGCTGATTTAGTACCTTGTAGAAGAATGCCAATAGTAGTTGGTAACTTGTTAAAAGATGATATGTATAAATTGTATAAAAACAATAAAGTTTTAAAAGCTTTAAGAAAAAACAATATACCTGATGATTGCAAAAAATGTGAACATTCTAACTTATGTAAAGGTGGATTAAAGTGTTTAACTTATGCGTTGTATAAAGATTTAAATCATAAGGATGTTGGTTGTAACTTGTAATAGATAAACAGAAATGCTAAAATTGTTCTAGAAAGAGAGGATATTATGGATATATATGATATCGAAATTGAAAAAAGAGATGGCAAGAAAGAAAAACTTAGTAAATTTAAAGGTAAAGTTTTACTAATAGTTAATACAGCGACAGGATGTGGATTTACTCCTCAATATGAAGGAATTGAAGAATTATATCAAAAGTACAATAAAGATGGATTAGAAATACTTGATTTCCCTTGTAATCAATTTGGAAGTCAAGCGCCGGGTAGTGATGATGAAATACATGAATTTTGCACATTAAAATATAATACTTCTTTTGATCAATATGCAAAAATCGATGTAAATGGCGATAATGAAACAGAATTATTTAAATATTTAAAACAAGAAATAAAAGATGATGTTATTTCAGGAATAAAGAACAAGATGGCAATGAAAGGTGTAGAAAAAATAAGCTCCTCTTGTAAAAAGCCAGGAGATATAATATGGAACTTCACTAAATTCCTTGTTGATAAAGAAGGTAACGTAGTAAAAAGATATTCTCCAACTTTTAAACCTGAAGATATGGAAGAAGAAATAGTTAAATTACTAAAGTAGGAAAACCTACTTTTTTAATGCTAAAAATCGACATTTTTATTGAAAGAAATAATGTCTATATGATATAATTACTATATATAAAGAATAAAAGGTGAATAGATATGAAGAAAGTAATAAATGCTTTTAAATTACTAGCTTGTTTTTTTCTATCACTTTTAGTTATTATTTCATTTTATACATTAATGTGTGTAAAAGTATTTCATAAAGATTATGCTAACTTTTTTGGTTATACATATTTTGTGATAGCAAGTGGAAGCATGTCTCCAACTATTGAAGTAAATGATATTATTATTGTTAAAATAAATAGCGAATATAAAACGGGAGATATAATTACTTATAAACAAAAAGAAGATTATATAACACATAGAGTAGTAAATGTTTTTGATGATACAATAGCGACTAAAGGTGATTATAATAATACAGAAGATAGTGTTGTTAAAAAAGAGAATGTTTTAGGAAGAGTAAAACTAATAATATCATTTAAAATGATTTTAAGATTATTTGGATTAATACTAATATTTATTGTAATAATCATATTTATTAATTTTGAAGATGTATTTAAAAAGATTATTCCTAAAAATAAACAAAATGAAAAATACGAGGATTCACCATTAGATTATACTTGCATTATAAATCTTCCAAAAGAAGAAGAGTTTTTAAGAGCAGAAATACTTGAAAAAACTAAAGCTTTTAATTCTATTAGAGCAGGGAAAAACAAAAATTTGGAAATTAAGTTAAATAAAAAAGTAGTAGAAGAAAAAGAAATGAAAGCTGCTGAAAAAAAGAAAGTTTTAAAAGAAATTCTTGAATATATTTCTAAATCTACGAAAAAACCAAAGATAACAAAAAAAGGTGCAATTAAGCTTAAATACCTATATAAACTTACAAATACAATCATATTAACTCCTGCCTATACAGAAGAAGTTATTGATAATCCAACATTTGAAGAACTATATAATTATAGTTTTGATGAAATAGGATTTACAAAAAAAATAAGAGATAAATTATATGAACTACCAGTTTATAATTACATATTGATTTTAACTTATGCTATTATTTACGATAATATTTATTACTTTGATGCTGTTTATAAGATGCTTAAATATAGAATAAAATTGGATGTTAAAGGAGATTTTATAAAAGATAAGCATAAGTGTGATAAGTGTTTAAAACTTATTGAACAAATTATTGATGCATCTGGCAAAAAAGACACTTTTGAGTTAGAAAAAGTAATTGATTTAATAAAATTGCAAAAAATTTAATGGAGGTGAAGAGTATGAAAAAAAATAGAAAAATAGTATTATCTATTTCTTCTTTCATACTCTTTTTATGTGCTTTATTTTTAGCATATAAATTTTTATTACCTTCATCTTATAGTAGAATTACTGTAGGGACTCCCAAATGGAATGGAGAAATTGGATATGAATTCGGTGGAGGGAATGGAACAAAAGAAAATCCATACGTTATTTCAAACGGAGAAACATTTTCATTCTTTTTAAAAGCATTAAATGATAATCCTGAGTTATATTCTGATAAAAATTATATATTATCAAGCGATATAGATTTAAATAACAAGGAAATCTCTATAGCTTCTTTTAATGGTGTATTAGATGGTAATGGACATACTATAGGAAATATATATTTAACTAATTCTATTTTTAATAAATTAGATAACGCTAGTATTGTTAATTTAAACTTAGAAAACATTTCTATAAACACAAATGATAATAAACCCAGTGTGCTTGCAAGAGAGATTAATAATACTACTATTAGTAGAGTTACTATTATAAAAGCAAATGTAGAAGTTGATAATAGTAATAGCAAGTCAGGAATACTTGCATCTAATATTACAAATTCTAATATAAATAGAATATATATAAATGGTAATATTGAAACAAATAGTGATTATGGTATGATTTCAAGTGATGAATCAAATAATACTTTAGATCATATTATTTTAAATGGAAAAATCAATAATGAACAAACAAACAAATTCTTTAATAATTCAAGTAGTGAAAATAAGAATAGTTATGTTTTAAACGAAGAAAACATTGAAAGTATAATAAATGAACTAAACGAAGATGAAAAAGAAATAATATGGCAAAATTATAATGGGCATTTAGTATATGAAACTAAAGATTTAGAAGCTATTAAAATTAAAAAAGCTGCGATTCCTAAACGTGTTAGAGGTGCAGCTATTGTAGAACATAATAGTGGAGTAGAAGGCACTAATGTATATGTTAATGACTTAATCGCTGATTATAATTATTATCAAGGACAAAACTATGTGTATTCACCATCTATTACTGCAACTCCAACAATGGAAAACAAAAACATTTATGATGAAACTAATCTAGTGAAAACAGAAGTTGTATATGATGGTGTTACTGGTGGAAAAACTGGAACAATTTCTTTAACAGAAAATCAAAACAAAATATATTATTACAAATACTATGAAGTAAATGATAATGGTACTAGCGGTGATAATAGTGATGATTATATTTTAATAGAATTATTGGATAGTCCATTTACGAATAGACCAACAAACTTGGCTTTCCACGGATGGAAAACAGATTATTCTGGTGCATTTGTTTATCTAGATACAGAAGTATATGTAAGATATGCTAAAATACCCGTTACATACGATGGGGATAATCCAGAAGATATAAGTATTACATTTAATGCTATATGGGAAGAAGCAACCACTTATACTCTTAATGGACGTTCATGGACACAAGCAAATAATAATATTAAAGCGAAGGGTATGGAAGCACTTGAAATAAGGCAGATAGTAAATGGTAATTTGACATTACCTAGTGGTTATTTTACATATGCTGGGTATGCAACATTTTATACTAGATTTACGGGTTATGACGTAAATGGTACTTATAGAAGTAATTATAGATGTACAAGTATACTTGGATGTGCATATTATAATTCTGCTCAAGGAACAACTTATAATCCTAGTACAACATACTATAAATTAAATGGTCAAGCTGTTGAAGTAACAGAAGCTACTCTTCTTGCAGATGGTGTATTAAAATATATTCCAAAAGATCAATACACTGATATGACAGGATATTTTATTCAAAAAACTGCTGCAAATGGCACAAGTTTGCAAGGTTATTATAATTCTTCTGGAACTGCTCTAACCGGAACATGTTCATCAAGTGGTGGATGCTCTAACTATTATATGATTCAAGCTGATGATAATGGTGAACCAGATATTAATGTAACTTACTATTACATGGTAACAAGAGATACAAATATTCTTGTTATGAATGGAACAATGGATAATTCTTGGACAGATTCTATGACTAAACCATTTACTTTAACAAGCGTTCATAATGGCACAGATTATAGAAATTCCAATAATGCCTCATGGGATATAGACTATGCTTATGGTTATGGCGTATATACATATGTTAAAGCGTTCAACGATTTAAATCTTGAAAATCTTAGTATTTCTTCCGGAGAAAATTTATCAAACGATGGTATATCAACAGATACTAATACTACTGATTTTTTCTATGGTAATTATAATAATATAAAAATTGGTAGAGGTTTAACAGGAACAACCGGGGATGGTACAAGTTTCATTGGATTTTTAGGCGGTAATAACTCATTTGATGATGTTGGTTCAAGTTCTTCTCCTAAAAGATATCGTATGATAATTGAAAGTGGTGTTTATAGAATTGGTGGAGCAACCAACGGTGTTAAAAGTACAGCACATACTCACTATATAGAAGAAACTACTATACTTGGTTCAGATATAGATAGAGTTAAAAACACTAATAATAAATTAATTATAGGTAATGTTTATTCACCTAATTGGAGTGGAACAACTCATTCTAAAGATGATATTACACCTGCATATACAACAATTTATAAAAGTGGAAGCTTTGGTACTAAAAAATATGATCATGCCACTGGTGCATATATTGGTGGAAGAGGATATGGTACTATTTATGGCCCTGTGGTCGCAACTGTAGAAGGTGGTTCTTTTTATAACATAGTAGGAGGACCAGTCCAGCCTAGTACGGATGAACAAAAAAACAAAGTGTTTTTAAATATTAAAGGTGGATCTATCGACAATGTTACTATTGGGGCAGGTACTAATGAATCTTATGGTAATAGAATATTAAGTATAACTGGTGGAGAAGTTAATTATAGTGTATTTGGTGGTTCTAATGCATATGATCAAACAAGCGGAACATATGGAATACTAAGAGGAAATTCTTATATATATGTTGGTGGAAATGCCACAATTGGAAGCTCAACAAATGTAAACAACAATAATACACTATGGGGCGCTGAAGCCGGAAGTTTATTTGGAAATGGAGTTGGTAACTCTGCATCATCTTCAATAGGTTCAAATAATAATGCCTATATAGTAATCGCTGATGAAGCACATATTAGAAGAAATGTGTATGGTGGTGGAAATTACGGTGCCGTTGGTATTGATACCAGTCAGAATTCTAGTGAAGTAAAAATAAAGATTATTGGTGGAACTGTAGATGGAAGCGTCTATGGTGGTGGAAACCAAAATGGTGGTGGATCTGACACTATACCTTCTAACACATATATTGAAATGCAGGCTGGACTAGTTAAGGGCTCTGTATATGGTGGATCAAATATAAAGGGTATTGTATATGGTGATTCAAACATAGATATTAAAGGTGGAACTATAAATGGTTCAGTATATGGAGGAGGCCAAGGTGGATACGATAATGATAATGCACCTGGTACTTATGTCGCTGGAAGCGTACTTATAAACATTGGTGATACAAACTCTAGTACTTCACCTCAGATTAATACATCTGTATATGGTGGTAGTGCTTATGGTGCAGTTTGTACTCCTATACATGATCCTACTAAAACAAACGAAACTTTAACTTTAAATATAAATAAAGGTACGGTTGTTAACTCTGTATTTGGTGGAGGCCAAGGTAGTAGCACATATACTCCAATAGTCGCTTGTGATATAGAAGTAAACATCAATGGTGGAAGTCTTGGAAATATTTATGGTGCAAATGATGCCTCTGGAATTCCAAGTGGAGCCCTTGAAGTTAATCTAAATGGTGGTACTGGAAGCAATGTATATGGCGGAGGAAACAACGCCGGTGCAAATATAACAAATGTTAATTTAAATGGTGGAACATTTAGTGACATATATGGTGGTTCAAACCAAAGTGGGGCAGTTAATACAACGCATGTAACTGTAAATAGTAATACTGCAACTGCTGTTTATGGTGGAAATAATGCCGGTGGTACAGTCACAAATACAAATGTAGTAATAAACGCTGGTTCAATTCCAAACGTATTTGGTGGAGGAAACGCTGCGGAAGTAACTAATTCTTCTGTCATTATAAATGGTGGAACCACAACTAATGTTTATGGCGCAGGAAATAGGGCAGGCGCTAGTGAAACCCATGTAACAGTAAATTCTGGAACAATAACTAACTTATATGGCGGATCAAACCAAAGTGGTAGTGTAAGTGAAAGTAATGTAACGGTTGGTGCATTAAATGCAGCGAATAACTTAATAAATATTACAAATCTATATGGTGGAAACAACGCCGGTGGAGTTACTTCTGAAACCAATGTTGCTGTTCATTCAGGAACTATTGTTAATATATTTGGTGGAGGAAACGAAGCTGTAACTCATTACAATAATGTTGATGTAGATGGTGGAAACATTACAAACGCATTATATGGTGGTGGAAATAATAGTGCCACTTTAATGGATGTCGCTTTGAATGTTAGCAATGTTACTTTAAATAACCTATATGGTGGAGGAAACCTCGGAGATGTTGAAGGGGACGTTGTTGTAAATGTACAAAATACAACAGTTAATGCATCTATTTATGGTGGAGGAAACCAAGCAGATGTATTAGGTGATGTAACTTTGAATATCGGTGGAACAACAAGTACTACAGGAAGTGTATTTGGTGGAGGGAACCACGGTATGATAGGTGCTAGTGGTGGAAGTTCTACTGTTACAGTAAATATAAAAGGTGCAAGTGTAACGGGTAATGTTTATGGTGGATGTAATACATCTGTTGTAAATGGTAATACCGTAGTTAATATAGGTGCATCTGCTAATACCAGTTTACCTACAGGAAATATACTAATAAATGGTACTGTGTTTGGTGGTGGTGAAGCCAATGCTTCAGGATCAGAAAACTATGACTTCTCATTTATAAGTGTTACTAGAGGTATCGATATAAATATTGATGGAACAAATTATAATTCATTTGCATTAAATGGAAGTATATTTGGTTCAGGTAATGCATCTAGTTCACAAGGTACATCAAATATATATATTAAAAATGTTGGAACAAGAACAAATCCAAATGTAAATATCTCTATCCAAAGAGCGGATAAAGTTACAATGGATAATTCTGTTATTGAATTACTTGGTGCAACAGATAGAACAAATGAATATAGTAATATCAAATATTCATTTAATAGAATAGGTGAGTTAGTAATTAAAAATAACTCAGTATTACTTCTTCAAAAAAATGCTAACTTACTTAAAAAATTTACAAGTGCTGTTGATGTAAATGGTACTCAAAAACTTGCAGAAGTAACAATAGATGATAATGGTAACTATACAAGAAATGTTGATAATAGATTATATAATCTAGCTAATAATAACTTGAATGTTATGAACAGTGAAGACTTATCAGACTATGGTATTGTAAAAGGTATGACCTACTTTGGAATGTATACAAAATATAGTAATGGTTCTTATCAATATGGAATGTATAAAGATGATGTAGGTAACGGAGATAGCATCGATACAGGTGATGTAATTATAGGAAGTTCTTATGTCCTTGGTTCACATATGACTAGTCACGACATAACAAAAGATGGATATTATACAAATTATGCAAATGACGATTATACAAGTGTTCAAACCAAATATATAGATCCAACTCCAGAGGATGCTGATTATTATATGTGGCTTATCGGAGCAGGGGCCACTAACTATGATATAGAGTTAACAGCATCTAAATATTCATCTCTTGGTACAAAGGAATTATCAATGCTTGATTTTTCAAAGGGAAATACTATTTTCCATGTATCAGGATTTAACAGTGAAGGTTTATCACCAAATATCCAGCTTGTAGATTCAAGTGAAGTACCAAATATTACTAAAGATAAAAATCTTGCCAATAGTAAAATTGGTCTTGCAATGAAATCTGAAACAAGTGAATGGACTAGTTATAATACAACATCATTTACTAGTGAAGATAATGGTTCTTTATATGGTGATACTGAGTATCAAATGGATAATCAAAACCAAGCACCTTCACTTATGTTCTATTTATACCATGCTAAAAATATATCACTTGATGAAGATTTAGGAACGGTAGTTGTTTCACTTCAAGCAATGGAACCAAAAAATGAAATAGAATATGAAGTAAAACTAATTACAATAACTATAACAATAACAGCGGTTAGTTATACTGATGGAAATGCATACGATGCAAGTATTACTTATGGTAGAAAGTACGAAATGCCAAGTACTACTAGTGTAAATATTACAAACAAATCACAATTCACAACATATTTTGGATTATATGGTGAAGCAGAAAGCTTTGAAGCAATGTATGGGACAGGTGGAACGTACAAGCACGTCCTTACTTCAACTATGGCATTCCCAGAGGGAACTAAAATAACAATGATTGATATAGGCGTTAATGATAAAAATCCAGAAGAATATTATTATATAGTATCAAATTCAGATTATACTCAAGCAAGCTCAGAAGTACAAACTTCTGGAGAAACATCTATACCTTTATCAAAATTTATAAAAATGAATAGTCCAGATACGAATAATACATATAGTGATGCTAAGTCTAATCAAGTATATTATGATGATGAAAACAATTATGCATACGAAGAATTCTTATTTATTATAGATTTAGAAAACGCTAATATGACTACAACAGAACTTAACAAAAGTATTTCTATGGAACTAAGAAATAATGAAAATAGAACAATAGTTTCTGTACTTGGTATTAGACAAGAACAAATGATTTATAATCTATATAATGAACAAAGCAACATAGCACTTGGTGAAACAGTTACTATGCCAAGTGAGTATATCTATAATGGACTTAATACAGAAGTAAATTATGAAACAGCAGTTAATTATAGTGAAAATGAAGGTAGACAAACTATTATTGATACAAATTATGAAACAAGTAGTATGGGTCTAAATATAAGTTTCTACGATTCAAGTAATACTTTAATATCTTCATCATTACTAGAAGATACAACTATAGAAATAAATGGAACAACATATCATTCAGATAGTCATGGTGTATTTAGGATAAAACTTGCAGGTAAAGTATCAAATCTATCTAAGAAAATTAACATGCATATAGGTAATACTCTTCCAAAAGGTACTTACAAAATAGAATATAAATTATTCGCATCAGAAGATGGTCTTTATAGTGATGGTTCTAGAGATACGATAGTTACTAAAAATGTAACATTACTTGGCGCAGAAAATGCTATTAAAGTAGAAACTGAAAAAGAAGACCAAATAAAAGAAAAAGAAGATACATCTAGAAAAGCATCATATATAATTACTTATGAATCAGAACTACAAGAACCTAATATAAGAGTATCTATTAGTAAAAGAAATACTAATGACAAAGATACAACAAATTATACTGAAATAGATCCAAATGAATTATTTACTACAACATTTGTTAATCCAGCCGTTAATTCTTTAACGCCAGGAAGTACTCATGAAAAAATGGTTACAACATCTCCAACAGCATCTATTAATGTAAGTTATAACATAAAAGATAACGTAGATACAGGAACATATAAGGTTACATTTAGACTCTATAATAAGAACAATTTAATAGATGAAGTAGATAAGTATTTAATTATAAAAACCGAGCCATAAAATACTAGTATGATTAATTTATTTGTGATATACTTAATTATAGTAAAGAGAGGTAAGCATGAAAACAGTTGGTAAAATTTTAATTGGTATACTTGAAGCAATAATTGTATTATATGCAATATTTGTAATAGTACTAATGCTTTCATATAATGAATTTGGTTATACAGAAGTAGGAGACCATACATTTGTATCTATAAATGACCAAAACATAACAGAATTATCGGATTTTAAAGAAGGTGACTTAATCAGCATTAAATCAAAGACTTATAATGAAATTAATGCTGGAGATGAAGTATATTATTATGCCACTTTAAATGATGAATATATTATTGTAAAAGATAAATTACTAGAAAAAGATGGTAATAATAGAGAAGCAGTTTATAACTTTGAACACAATGACAGTATGGTTACATATGATAGAATAATTGGTACATTTGAAAAGAATTACGAAGGTAAAGGAAAGATATATGATATACTTTTATCAACTGTTGGATTCTTATTACTTGTAATCTTACCAGTATTAGTAATATTCATATATCAAGTTTATAAATTCGTATTACTTGTTAAAGAAGATAAAGAGTTAACTAAACAAGAAGCTTCTCCAATAAAACTAAAACCAAGAGAAAAATAGAAGATTTCAATCTTCTATTTTTATTTACTTTTTAATAAATAATTATTATAATTATAATAGGAATATTATAACTAAAGATAGAAGACTTATTATGAAAAAATGCTTTTATATATTATTTTAAATAGGTTATTATCTTATTACTAATTCTATTAGAATATAAATGATAATTTTCGGTTTTAGTCATATTGATATTAATCATCATGCAAAAAGCACTCAATCATCAATATTGAGTGCAACCCAAATCGAAAGTGGCACTCAACCGGAAAATCAAGTGCTTCCTTTTTTGTAATTTAATAATATCATAAAAATAATAAATTGTCTATATTAGTATATTTTAAAACTTTGATAGTATGCTAGTTATAAACATATTCAACTATGCTTTTTGTATAATCATAATTTTTATATCCTCTGATGCAGTTTATAGTATCGTAGTTTTTTATAAATAAAGTTAGAGGAGTTCCAAAAGAGTAGTTTAAGTGCTCATCTAAGTGAGAGTCTGTACACTCGGCAGGTATGATTATTTCACTATTTCTAAGTAAGTTTAAGTCTTCGCTTGATAGTTTTTTAGTATCAACATATAGTATTTTAACTTCATAGTTTTTAGCGATTTCTTTTAGTACGGGTTTATAACTTTCACAAAACTCACAACCTGATTTACCGATTACTAAAAAGTTAATTTCATCTAAAGAAAGATAATTTTCTAAACTTGCATAATCTGATATTTCAATTATTTCACCTAGATTTTTCTCAGCTATATTAGATTCTACCTTGGTATTATTAGATGGTTTTTCATACTTAGTAAATGAATACCCAATTCTAGCAAGTATTAAACAAATAATAATTATAATAAAAACCTTTTTATTCATTTTACATCACTATTATATAATATCATTTTTTTTATAAAAATACTACTTACTTTTTTGCTTTTTCCTTTTGTTTATTTTATAATAAATATGGTGTTAATTATGGATGTAAATATATTTAATAAAAAAGTAGTAATATTAAAAGATAAAGCTAAAAAAAGTTTTGTTAAAATGCTTAGTAATAGTGATAACTTAATAAATGTTAAAATTATTACTTTGTCAGAGTTAAAAAAGAAAATATATTTTGATTATGAAAAAGATGCTATTGTTTATATTTCTAATAAATATAATGTAATAACAGAAGTGGCTAAAGTTTATTTAGAAAGTTTATATAATAACCTAGATGCAGAAGGTGAAAAGATAGAGTTTTTGAAAACCTTAAAAAAAGATTTAGATGATCAAAACTTATTAATATATGATAATATGTTTAAAAACTTTTTAAAGGGTAAAGATATAGTTTTATTTGATTTAAAATATGAAGATGCATTTTATGAAAATATATTTAAAGAGTTAGAAAAAACTTCTAATATAATTAGGGTTGATATAGAAGGGGAAACATCCATAAAAGAAATATATCCTGCTTCTAATAAAGAAGAAGAAATTAGTTTTGTCGCTGAAGAAATTGCAAAAAAAATAATAAACGGAGTAGATATTAACAATATTAAACTTGCAAATGTAAGTGATGAATATAAATATACAATTAAAAAGATATTTAAGATGTTTAATATACCTGTAAACTTAAATGAAAAAGTATCTCTTAAAGGAACTAAATTACTTAAAACATTTAAAGAAAATTTTGATAAAGGTACAACTCTTGCTTTAGAAGAAACAAATAAGCTTGTTAAAAATAGTCAAGATGAAAAAATGTATAAAAAGATGATAGATGTTATAAATGAATATGCAATTATCGATGAAGAGTATGATATAAAAGGGTATTTATTTGAAGATTTAGAAAATGCAAGTGTTAGTAAAAAGAAACTTAAAAATGCTGTAAATATTATAGATTTTGAAGATGATATTCTTAAAGATGATTATATTTATTTAATCAATTATAATCTAGGTTCAATTCCAAAAATAAAGATGGATGAAGATTATTTAAATGACAAGTTAAAAGAAACACTTGGACTTAGTCCATCTTATGAAATAAATAAAAGAGCAGTGTTAAATGTTCAAGAAAGAATTAGTAAAGTTAAAAACTTGGTTGTCACATATTCCAAAAAAGATTTGACAAAAGAACTTTACATATCTCAAAGTTATAAAGGTGAGTTATTTACGGAAAAAACAATTGAAACTACGTACAAATATTCTGATTCATATAATAAAATCCTTTTGTTAAAAGCGCTTGATGAAAAGAAAAAGTATGGTACTGAAAGTGATGAATACAAGTTTTTAAGTAATCATTACTCACTTGACTATTTAAGTTATGATAATAGTTTTAAAGGTGTAAATAAGTATTTGTTTAAAAACTATATAAAAGAAGGTCTTAATCTTTCTTATACAAGTATTGATGAATACTATAAATGTAAATTTAGATATTACCTAGATAGAATACTAAAAATAGATAAAAATGAAGATACTTTTGCAACTATTATTGGTAATGTTTTTCATAAGATGTTAGAACTTTCTTATCAAGATGATTTTGATTTAGAAAAAGAATATAAAAAAGAAATAGATAATACGGATTATGAATTTAATAATATGGAAAAGTTCTTTTTAGAAATATTATATGATGAAATAAATTTAATAATCGATACCATTAAAGAGCAAGACAAGCTTACTAGTTTAACTAGACGTGAATTTGAAAAAAGAATTGCTATAAAAATAAAAGATGATCCAATTGTTTATTTTAAAGGATTTATAGATAAAGTAGTGTATGATGAGATAGATGGAAAAAAAGTATGTGTTATAGTTGATTATAAAACTGGTAATCCAGCATTAAATATTAATAATACTCCGTATGGAATTGGTATGCAGCTTCCTGTTTATATATATCTTTTGAAAGAAGATCATCCTGATAGCGAGATTGGTGGATTTTATTTACAAAAGATATTAAATGCAGAAGTTGAAATAGAGAAAAAACGTGAAAGTCTTAAATTACAAGGTTACTCAAATAGTGATATAAAGATTTTAAGCTTAGTCGATAGCAGTTATAATTCTAGTAAATTAATTAAAGGAATGAAAACAACTGATAAAGGGTTTTATGCATACTCTAAAGTTCTTTCAAATGAAGAAATAGATAAACTATCGGATATAGTTAAAGAAAAAGTAATAGAGGCTGCAGAGGATATTATAAATGCAAACTTTGAAATAAATCCTAAATCTATAGATGGAACTTTAGTTGGATGTGAATACTGCAAGTTTAAAGATATATGTTTTAGAAAAAATGAAGATATAGTTAATCTTGAGAAAAAGGATTACAAAGAATTTTTAGGAGGTGACAAGAGTGAAGTGGACGCCTGAACAACAAGATGCCATATTTAAAAGTGGAACAAATATAATAGTTAGTGCAGGGGCAGGATCTGGTAAAACTGCTGTGCTTTCTGAAAGAGTGCTTGAAAAGATTAAAAGTGGAATTCATATAAATGAACTTTTAATTTTAACCTTTACTCGCGCTGCCGCGGATGAAATGAAATATAGAATCAGAAAAAAACTAGCAAGTGATGAGACTTATAAAGAAGAACTTGATAAAATAGATTCATCTTATATAACTACATTTGATTCCTTCGCATTATCGGTGTTAAAAAAGTATCATTATATGCTTAACTTGCCTAAAAATATAAAAGTAAGTGATGAGTCACTTGTTAGACTTAAAAAAGAAGAAATGTTTAATGAAATATTTGAAGAATTATATAAAGAAAAGGATATAGACTTTTTAAATTTTATTAAAAGATATTCTGTTAAAAATGATTCAAATATAAGAAAAACTATTATTTCTATTAGTAATAAAACAGATGGTTTTATTGAAAAAGAAGAGTATTTTAGATATATAAAAGAGGCATTTTATAGCGAAGATAATATTAATTCTCTTGTAATTAAATACGAAAATTTAGTTAAAGAAAAACAAGAAGAGTTAAAAGATGCAATCGATAATTTAAATTACTATTTTGATGGAGATTATGTAAATAAAATTAATGATATACTTATTAATTTTTATACGTCTGAGTACAATACGTTATCTAAATTATCAAAAGTTAGACTTCCAAATGCTCCAAAAGGGGCAAGCGAAGAAGAAAAAAGCGAAAAAGCTAAAGTAAAAACAGCTTTAGATGATCTTTTATCATACTGCAGTTTTGAAAGTCTAGATGCTATAAAAAAAGATATATTATCTACAAAAGAAGATGCATTTGTAATAATTAAAATACTCGATATATTCTATAGTAGATTTAAAGCTTACAAATTAGAAAACAAAATATTTACATTTAATGATATAGCATATTATGCAATCGAAATATTAAAATCTAATGAATCAGCAAGATTAGAACTTAAAAATTCTTTTAAAGAAATAATGATTGATGAATATCAAGATACTAACGATGTTCAAGAAACATTTATGTCGCTTATATCTAATGATAATATTTACATGGTTGGTGATATTAAACAGTCTATTTATCGCTTTAGAGGGTCTAACCCTAGTATATTTAAAGATAAGTATGAAAATTATTCTAAATTAGATGGTGGAATAAAAATAGATTTGATTAAAAACTTCCGTTCAAGAAGTGAAGTGCTAGATAATATAAATAGTGTATTTAAACTTATAATGGATTCTAAACTTGGTGGGGCAGATTATCAAAAGAATTCATTAATGGTATATGGAAATAAATCATATGAAGAAAAAATGGATGATTTTAATTATAACTTAAGAGTTCTTGAGTATGATAAAGAAGATAAAACATTTGAAAACTTTGAAAAAGAAATATTTATAATCGCAAAAGATATAAAAGATAAAGTAGATAACCATATTAAAGTTTTGGATAAAGAAACAGGGAATTTAAGAGATATAAACTATGGTGATTTTGTTATTATTTTAGATAGAAGCAAATATTTTGATGATTATAAGAAAATATTTGAATATTTAAAAATACCTATGACTATATTAAAAGATGGTAACATAGGTAAAAGTGATGATATTTATTTAATTAAAAATATGATAGACTTGATACTTAGAATTAATGCTGAAGATTTTAATGAAGATTTTAAACATGATATTTTAAGTATAGGAAGAAGTTATTTATATGAATATAGTGATGATATTTTATTTGATGCAATTATAAATAAAAATTATAAAGAATTACCATTATATAAAGATTTTGAAGAGATAGAAGATATAAATTCTAAAAGCCCAAAAGATCTATTTGAAGAAATACTTGATATAACTAATTTATATGAAAAAATATATAAAACAGGTGATTACTCTAATGTTGATATCAGACTTGAAAATATAGGTAATATTGCATCTAGTTTAAATGATATTGGTATGGGACTAGAAGAATTTAGAGACTATTTAGAAGAGATTTTATCTAGTGATATGGAAATAAAATATACAGAGTTTAGTGAAGATGTAAAAAGCGTTAAAATTATGACAATTCATAAATCTAAAGGTCTTGAATTTCCAATATGCTACTTTGCAGATTTAGATCATGGATTTAATAAAAGTGATTTAAATGAAAAATTTATTGTAACAAATGAATTTGGGTTAGTAGTTCCAAGTGAAAATGAAACAAGCGTATTAAAAACTTTATATAAAGAGTCATATTTAAATGATGAAATAAGTGAAAAAATAAGATTATTTTATGTAGGTTTAACGAGAGCGAAAGAACAAATGATTATAGTTTTACCTTATAAAGATACTCATAAAGAATCTAAAGATAAAGATGGAGTTATAAAACTTAGTGTAAGGAAAAAATATAGTAAACTATCTGACTTTGTATATAGTATAAAAGATTATTTAAATGGTTTTTTTGAAAAAATAGATTTAGAAAGAATACCTTTAACTAAAAATTATCTGTTTATAAAAAAGGAAACTACGAGTGTTAAAAACGAAATAACACCTTTAAAGGTATTTGACATAAATATAGATAATACTGAGGTAGAAGAGGGTAAATTCTCTAAAGAAACAACTAAATTAATAGATAAAAAAGCAAAAGAGAACATGAATTTTGGAACAAAAGTTCATGAAGCATTAGAACTTGTTGATTTTAAAAAGAGAAATACAGATATTATTGAAGATAAGTTCATTAGAGAAAAAGTAGAAAACTTCTTATCAAACTTGAAGCTTGATAATATAGATAATGCAAATATTTATCATGAATTTGAATTTATTTATGAAGATAAAACGAGAGAAATGACGGGTATAATCGATTTAATGATAGAATATGAAGATCATATAGATATAATTGATTATAAACTTAAAAATGTAGATGATGAGAACTATATTAATCAGCTTAATGGATATAGAGATTATATTAAAAATAAAAAAGATAAAAGAGTTGATATATATTTATATTCAATACTTAATAATGAGTTTAAAAACCTATAATAAAGACTTAACGAAATTGTTAAGTTTTTTGTTTACAAATCAACTACTTTGTGGTAGTATAATTAACACTTTCGGAGGGGTTATGGAAAGAGAAGAAATGTTAAACACTATTATAAATAGCACATATTATAAAGAGAATCCTAATTTGAGAATATATATTGATGATGTAAAAAGTTACAAAGAAGAATCTAATGAAAAGATTAAGGATTTAGCTATTAAGGCTCAAAGAGGGGATAAAACGGAATTAGAAAAAATTTTTAGTCATTATCAAATGGCAGTTCTTCAATATGCTTTTGAAAACGTAAACGAAGATGTAGATATTATGGATTTAATTCAAGCTGGGAATGAAGGAATATATAAAGCAGTAGAATTTTATAAGTACAATTTAAAAAGTTGTTTTAGTACTATTGTTATTAATTATATAAAACGTGAAATAAAGAAAGAAACTTATAATCAACAATTTATTCAAAAACATGGATTTGAAATTCCTGATGGTTATCAAGCTGCTTCAGAAGCTTATAATAAAGCTAAAAAAATACTTGGATATGAACCCAGTAAAGAAGAAGTATTATCTTTAACAAATGCTAACAAATTGAGTACTAATAAGTATTATTCTTTACCAATTATCGATATAGAATTAGATAAAGGTTTTTCTAAGGAACAATACGAAGAACTAAAAGAATTATCATGTTTACTACAAGAATTTAAAGAACCCGATAGTGATATTGACAAAAAGATGATTATAAATGCCCTTTTAGATCGCTTAAGAAAAAGAAGAAGACAAATTGTTGAAATGTACTTTGGATTAAATGGAGAAGAACCAAAAAAAATACAAGAAATAGCTGATTATTATGGCGTAAGTAAACAAAATATATCAGCAGCAATAAATGAATCACTTAAAAAAATGAAAAAAATAATGATAGAAACAAATGGTAATATAAATTTAATAAAAGAAAATCCAAAGAAAGAAAAACATAAAAATAAATATATTCCGCAGGATGAAGGGAAAAGTTTTTATCAAATATTTGAACAATACGATGTAGAAACGAATGATATAATCAAGGTTTTATCTACTTTAGAAAAAAAATATATGAAGATTTTAGAAAAAAAATTTGGAAAAGACTTAAATGGAGAAGCATCAAACAGATTAACAAAAGAAGAAGATAATACGTTTTATAATGTTATTCTTACGATTATACTATTTAGAGCTTGTACTATTAAAGAACAGCGATTGGAACAAGAAAAACAGGAATACTTAAAGTATATGAATATAATAAATGATGAAAAATTAGAATTAGCATATTTTTTATCAAGTGAAGACTTTAAAAATCAAATCAAATATTTAGATGTTGCAAAAGTGTTTATTACAAAACTAAAATTTGGAGCAATTAATGGGGAAGAATATAGTGAAGAAAATATTGCTTACTTTTTAAAATTTAGTAAATCATATATTTATGAATGCATTAAAGAAATAGTCACATTATGCAATAATTTAAACAATAATAAATTTAGAAATTATCTAGCATACTATGAAAATGAAAAAGAAATAGCAAAAGAAAAGGGAATAAAATTATGATAGAAAAAGTAGTAAAAGTATATGCTGATATGGGATATAATCCTAAAGAAGAAACAACGAAATACTGGTATAAAGTAGTTAATATACTAAAAATATATGAATCAGCAGGTTGTGAAATAAATTATGCTTTAATAGCACATATTATTAGTATAGTAAAACATAAAGAAAAGTACCAAAGTCAAATATCTATGTTTTTAAAAGAGGCATTAGATGGAAATTCAATTGCTCAAAAAATAGTAATAGAATATTATGAAGATAAAGTAATAAAAGTTGCAAGTAATTATATTAATAAAGGATATGATTTTGATGAGCTTGTAAATGAAGGAATACTTAAAATATATGATTCTTTAACGAAAAAACCATCAAGTTTATTTTTCAACAATATTATTCAAAGATTACATATATTCTATATGCGTATTGTAAAAGATAAAGAAACAATTAGTTATGAAAGGACTTATCAAAATTTAGATTCTCATGAAAAAAAGAAATATATAGATAATTCTATAATGGAATATAATATAACTGAAGAAGATATTTTAAGTCGAATTAGTGCAGAAAATATCAAAGATTATTTAAAAGATTTACCTGATGAAAAACATCAAAGAATTATTGAGAAGCGCTTTGGATTATTAACTGGAGAAGAAATGACTCTTGAGGCAATAGGCAAAGAAGAAAACTTGACAAAAGAAAGAGTAAGAATAATTGTTGATAATTGCTTAGTTATCTTAAAAAACAAAATTATTTATAATGAACGTATGGCTGAAGTAAATTCTCAGATAAAAGATAGTAAAGTAAAAACTTTAGAAAATTATGTTTTTGAACGTAGATTTAACTCATTTTTTGATAAATTGGGATATGATTTATTTACAGTATCTTTTATGTTAAGACAAATAGATAATGAAACTAAAGAAAGATTAATCATTGAAATAGGGAACTATGATAGTTCTAGTAATAAAGAAAAGCAAATAATCTCAAAATATCCAGAAGTACTTGAAAAACTTGATGATATAAAGAAACAAATGCAATTTAATAGTAAGAAAGCAAGTTTAAAAAAAGCAGAAAAGGAAGAAAGAATAAAAGAACTTAAAGACTTTATACTTTTTTATGATTTTGATGAAGTTAATGATATAACTTTTGATATGAAATTATTGGTTACTAAATTATATTTAGGTATACTAAAAGAAGACGAAAAATATAGTATTGCAAAGATTTCAAGATTTTTAAAAATAAGTAAAGAAGAAGTCCAACAATATATTTATGATGTTATACAATATTGTAATACTATTAATGATGGCATATTTGATGTTTGTCTTTCATATTATGAAGATAAATTTAAAAAAACAAAAAGCAAAAGTTTTAATTGACAAAACAGGGCGATAAGCCTATAATTATATGCATAAAGCAGTTGAGGAAGACGTCAAAATTCTAGAGTTTAAAGAGAGCTTGCGGTTGGTGAAAGCAAGTAAACAAGAAATTTTGTAAATCACTTCTGATGCGATTTGGGGATAAGCCAAATACGTTTTACTCGCGTTAAGAGATTAAGCGCATGATAACTCATGAACTAAGGTGGTACCACGGGATTATTCTCGCCCTTAGACTCATGAGTTTTTTTATTTAGAAGGGAAGATGGATATGAAAAAGTTTGAATCACTAGATAAAAGTGAAACAAGTAAGGTTGAAAAAAAGATATTAAAAAAATGGAAAAAAGAAAATATCTTAAACAAGACTATTCAAAATAGGGAAGGTAATGAAACTTGGGTTTTTTATGATGGACCAATATACGCTAATGCAAAACCAGGAATTCATCATGTATTTGCTAAGACTATAAAAGATGCTTTTTGTAAGTATAAAACTATGCAAGGATATAAAGTTTTAAGAAAAATAGGACTTGATACACATGGTTTACCAATTGAAGTAAACGTTGAGAAGAAACTTGGTTTCAAAACAAAAGCTGATATTGAAAAATTTGGTGTTGAGAACTTCTGTATCGAGTGTAACAAAAATACAGCGCTTAATATTGATGAAGTAAATAAAGTTACAGATATGATGGGGCAATTTATTGATTGCGATAAACCATATGTTACATGTTCTAATGAATTTATAGAAACTGAATGGTGGTTACTTAAAGAAATCGCTAAAAAAGATCTATTATATTATGGTAATAAAGTACTATGGTATTGTCCTAGATGTGGTACAGAATTATCTGCAAGTGAGGTATCACAAGGATATCAAGAAGATCCTGTTAATTCTATAATTCTACCATTTAAGAAAAGTGATGAAGACGTATATTTCTTAGTATGGACTACAACTCCTTGGACATTAATTGCTAATCTTGCAATATGTGTTAATCCTAATTATACATACTTAAAAGTTGAGTCTAAGGGATATAAATTTATTATTTGTGAAACTTTACTTGAAAAAGTACTAGGTGAAGACGTAAAAGTTCTTGAGACATATAAAGGTACAGATTTAATCGGTATGAAATATGATCAACTTATGCCATTTATCGATGTTCCTGGTAAGGCATTTGAAGTTATTGCAGATGAATACGTAACAGATTCTGATGGTACTGGTCTTGTTCATATTGCGCCTGCTTATGGTGAAGATGATAATAGAGTTTGTAAAAAATTTGGTATTGATCCAATTAATCCAGTTGGACCAGATGGATGTTACACTGAAGGTCCATGGGAAGGAAGACTTGTTACAGATCCAGAACTTGAAGTTGAAATTATTAAGTGGCTTAAAGAAAATGATAAACTATTTAAGAAAATTAGATTAACTCACGATTATCCTCACTGCTGGAGATGTAAGAGTGCTTTAATTAGTTATCCTAAACCAGCATGGTATATCGAAACAACAAAATATAAAAAAGAGATTATAGAAGCTAATAAAAAAGTTAAATGGTACCCATCTTACATAGGTGAAAAAAGATTTGGAAATTGGCTTGAAAACATGATCGATTGGGGAATCTCTAGAAGTAGATATTGGGGATGTCCAATGCCAATTTGGACTTGTGAATGTGGTCATCGTGAAGTTATTGGTTCACTTGATGAATTACAAGAAAAGATTATGGAAGATATTGATGTTAGAAAAATAGAATTGCATAGACCATATGTTGATGATTTACATATTAAATGTGAAAAATGTGGAAAAACTATGGACAGAGTAAAAGATGTAATGGATGTATGGTTTGATTCAGGTGCAATGCCATATGGTCAATATCATTACCCATTTGAAAATAAACAATTATTTGAATCACAATTCCCTGCAGATTTTATTGCAGAAGGTGTTGATCAAACAAGAGGATGGTTTAATTCATTAATTTGTATATCTACTATTGTAAGTGGAACATCATCTTATAAAAGTGTTGTTGTTAATGATATGATGTTAGATGCAGAAGGTAAAAAGATGAGCAAATCATCTGGTAATATTGTTGACCCAGTTGCAATAATGGAAAAATATGGCGCAGATAATATTAGATGGTATATGCTTTATGCATCTCCAGTTTGGACACCATTAAAATTTTCTGAAGAAGGTGTTAAAGAAGTACATTCTAAGTTCTTTAATCCATTTAAAAACACATATTCATTCTTTGAAACTTATGCTAATATAGATAAGATTGATATTGATAAATGCAAGATTCCTTATGAAAACCGCGAAGAAATAGATAAATGGTTATTATCTAAATATAATAAGCTTGTAAAAGATGTAACATATGAATATGAACACTTTGACTTAAATAATGTTACAAGATTAATAACTCAATTTGTTTCTGAAGATTTATCAAACTGGTATATTAGAAGAAATAGAAATAGATTTTGGGCAAGTGAAATGACTGATTCTAAAAAATCTGTTTATATAACAACTTATGAAGTACTTGAAGGTTTATGTAAATTATGTGCGCCTATCGCTTCATATACAACAGAAGAAATATTTACAAAACTAACAAGAAAAGAATCTGTTCATTTAGAAGATTTCCCTAAAGTTGATGAAAAACTAATCAACAAAGAAATCGAAACAAGAATGGATTTAGTAAGAGATTTAATTTCAACTGGTAGATATGTTAGAGAAGAAGCTAAGATTAAAGTTAGACAACCTCTTTCAGAATGTATTATAAATGGAGCTTATAAGAAAATTCTTGGTGACTTAACTGAATTAATTAAAGAAGAATTAAATGTTAAAAAAGTTACATATGTAGAAGATTTATCTAAATACATGCATTTTAATATTAAACCTAACTTTAAAGTAGTAGGTCCTACTCTTGGAAGTAATATAAAAGCATTCCAAGGAGCACTTATGGATTTAAATGAAGAAGATAAGAAGATGCTTCTAAAAGAAGAAACTATTACAATTGACTTCAATGGCGAAAGATTAGATGTTACACCTGATATGGTTGATGTTAGAATAGAAGCTAAAGAAGGATTCAATGTTGGAATGGAAAACAATAAGTTCGTTATTCTTAATACAGACATCGATAGAGATTTACTACTAGAAGGACTAGCTAGAGAATTTGTTTCTAAAGTTCAAAATATGCGTAAAACTAGTGGCCTTGAAATCGAAAATAGAATCGAATTATATTATGATGGTGACAAAGAAATTTTAGAATCACTATCTAAATATTCTGATTATGTAAAAGAAGAAACACTTGCAACTGTATATGAAAATAAAGATTCAGGTGAAGAAATCGACGTAAATGGTCATAAAGTTAAAGTTCAAATTAAAAAGGTAGATTAGTCTACCTTTTTTTGATATACTTAAAATAGGTGAGAAGTATGAAAAATATAAAAGAAAAAATAGTATATTTATCATTAATAACATTGCTATTATCATTTGCATTTATCTTTATAAAAATAGATATACTTTCATATAAAAGTTATAACTTTTTAGGAATATTACTTACTTTTATAGGTTATATTATGGTCATATATGGAATTAAAAAAGGACAAAAAGAAATATATAATATGGGACTTGTTTTATACTTTGCATCATTTATACTTGTGTTTTTTGAAATTGCAAACAAGCATAGTAAATTTACTCAGTTTAAAGAATATCAAGATACTAGAATAATTTTCTGCACAGGATTTTATATATTAATAACTTCTCTTATAATATTTATTCCAAGTATATTTATTAAAAACAAAAATGAAGATAAAAAAGAAGTAAAAGCTAAAACAAAAAAACAAAAGAAAATCAAAAAAGAAACTATAAAAGAAGAAAAGAACTATATCGCTGGATATTATGTATATGGTATTAAAAATAAACAAGGATTATTTGATAGTCTATGTGCCATAAAAAAAGAAGAAGATAATATTATTCTATATATTAAAGATATTGAAAAGAAGATTCCTATATCTAAGATTACTGATATTGACATTAAGAATGATATTATAGAAAAATCTAGATTAAAAGAAATATCTGAAGAAGATAATAAAACTATATTTAAAAAGTTACATTTAAAAACTCCTTTTTATAATTTAATAGAATTTAAAAACAAAAAATCAAATTACACTAGTATATACGAATATACATTAACTTATAAAACAGGTAAGACAGAAAATAAAATAATGATTAAAACTATAGAAGATCCAAAAAGCTTTATAAGTATAGATTAACAAAGTTTTGTAAATCATATGACTTGACATCATCTTTATACTGGAGTATATTAAAAACACATAACTTATTTATGTAATTAAAAAAGCTGGTGATTCCGACCATAACAGGAACCTAAAAAAGCGGCGATTCCGGCCATGACAGGAAACTAAAAAAGCGGCGATTCCGGCCACGACAGGAAACCAAAAAAGAAATTAGAGAGCTCACTCTAATTTTTATTTCTCTATGGGGGGACAATGGAAGAGTTAAAATTAGTAAAAATAGATATTGATTATTGTAATTATTTACGAAAGTTTGATAAAAAAATAGTCTATAATTCTGAAAACAAGAAAAATAGACCGTTTTTGGGTATTTTATTTAATATAGACTATATAATGTATTTTGCTCCGCTATCAAGTCCAAAAGAAAAACATTTTAAAATGCACGATAATATTGATTTTCTTAAAATCGATGGTGGTAAGCTTGGGGTAGTGAATTTAAACTTAATGATTCCAGTGGAATATGATAATATTGAGATAATAAATTTGTCTAACAAATATGCTAATAAAAAATATATAAATCTTTTAAACAAACAAAGTTATTGGATTAATAGACATAAAAACAGGCTGTTTTCAAAAGCATATAAATTATATAAAGATTATTATAATGATAAACTTAACTTTCTAATTAAGGAAAGATGCTGTAACTATCCACTATTAGAAGAAAAGTGTTTTGAATATAATAATGGATTTTTAAAGTGTTGAAATAATAATTAATTTGTGTTAAGATACATTTGTAAATCGAAAGAAAGACACGGCTTTAATAGGAGTAATCAAGAGAGTGAGTGGTTGGTGCAAACTCATTTACAAATAATAAAGTTACTACTTTCTAGAGGGTCTAATAAACCACGTATGACTAGCGTTATTTAGTCTAAGAGTTAAATTAAGGATGGTACCGTGCATATGCACTCCTTTGGTGCTATCTTTTTTTATTTAGAAAGAAGGAAAAATATGGTAAATTTTAAAGAAAATGAAGAGTTAAACAAATTAAATCACAGTTGTGCTCATCTACTTGCGCAAGCTGTAAAACATCTATACCCAGAGGCTAAATTTTGGGTAGGTCCTGTTGTAGATGAGGGATTTTATTATGATATCGATTTAGGGGATAAGGTTATAACAGAAGAAGATATTCCTAAAATCGAAAAAGAAATGAAAAAATGTGCAAAAGATAATAAACTAATTAAAAGACATGAAATATCTAAAGAAGAAGCGCTTGAAATGTTTAAAGATGATCCTTATAAAATGGATTTAATATCTAGAATGGATGAAGATACAACTGTTATATCTTGTTATTCTCAAGGGGACTTTACAGACCTATGTCGTGGTCCACATGTTGAGTCTACAAAACTTCTTAAGAATTTTAAATTAACTAAATTCTCTGGTGCATATTGGAAAGGTGATAAAAATAATAAAATGCTTCAAAGAATATATGGAGTATGTTTTCCAACACCTGAAGAGTTAGAAGAACATTTAAAAGAACTTGAAGAGGCTAAAGAAAGAGACCATAGAAAACTAGGTAAAGAAATGGGTATTTATATGATATCTGATTTAATAGGAAAAGGAATGCCACTTTATTTACCTAATGGTTATACTTTATGGAGAACTCTTCAAAACTATATTACTGATAAAGAAATAAAATATGGTTATCAGCATGTTCATACACCTGATGTAGGTACAAAGCAATTATATGAAACATCTGGACATTGGGATCATTACAAAGAAAATATGTTCCCTGCAATGGAAGTTGACGGTGAAACATATGTTTTAAGACCAATGAATTGTCCACATCATATGGTAATTTTTGGTAGTGATATTCATTCTTATCGTGATTTACCACTTAGAATTGCTGAAGTTGCCAATGACTTTAGATACGAAGCCGCAGGTGCATGTAAAGGTCTTGAAAGAGTTAGAGCAATGACCCAAAATGATTCACATATATTCTGCAGGCCTGATCAAGTTGAAGAAGAGTTTAAAAGTGTAGTAAACTTAATAATGGAAGTATATAGTGATTTTAAGGTAGATGTTAGTAAATTCGAATTTAGATTATCACTAAGAGATAAAAACTCTAAAACAAATAAATATTATGATGATGATGAAATGTGGGATAAAGCTGAAAATGCATTAAGAAATGTTTTAAAAGAGATGAAGCTTGATTTCTTTGAAGCTAAAGATGAAGCTGCATTTTATGGCCCAAAACTAGATGTCCTTGTTAAACCTGCAGTTGGTCCTGCAGTAACAATTCCAACAGTACAGCTTGATTTCTTACTTCCTAAGAATTTTGAATTATCATATATAGATGAAAATGGAGAAAAGAAAACACCAGTTGTTATCCATAGAGCAATACTTGGATCAATAGATAGATTTATGGCATTCCTTTTAGAAGAAACAAAAGGTAACTTACCATTATGGCTTGCACCTAAACAAATAAATATTATTCCTGTTAATAACGAATATCATTTAGATTATGCTAAAGATGTTTATAATAAATTACTTGAATTAGGATATAGAGTCGAGCTTGATGATAGAAATGAAAAGTTATCTTATAAGATGAGAGAATCTCAAATCAAAAAAATACCTTTAACTTTAATACTTGGCGATAAAGAAAAAGATGCGAAAGAAATAAGTTATAGAAAATATTCTAGTAAAGAAACCACTACATTAAAATATGATGAATTTATTGATTATTTAAATAAAAGAATAGAAAGTAAAGATTAATATGGATATAAGTGTTACAGAGTTAAATACTAAAAAAAGAGTTGATTTTGAAGGAAGTCCTGATTTAAAAGAGTACTTTACAAGTGATGTAAAAGATATTAAAAACTTAAAAGTAAGCGGGACTATAATTGATAACGATACCGATGATTATGAAATTAAATTAAGCATTAAAGGTACACTTGTTTTAAAAAGTGTCATAAATGGTAGTGATGTTTTAGAAGATTTTGATATCGATTATGAAGATTTTATTGAAAATTTGGTTGAAAAATACAAAAATAGTTCAAATTCGCTTGATATTTTACCAATTATATGGGAAAATATATTGCTGGAGATTCCCATACGTGCAGTCAACGAGGGAGATACATATGAAACTTCAAGCGGAGATGGCTGGGAAATAGTGGATTAAGAGTAAGAGAGGAGAGATATTATGGCAGTTCCTTTTAGAAGAACAAGTAAAACTAAAAAAAGAATGCGTCGTACTCATTTAAAAAAAGAGGTTCCAGGAATGATTTCATGTCCTAACTGTGGTGAACCAATTAAACCTCATAGAGTATGTACAAAATGTGGATATTATAAAAATAAAGAAGTTATTGTAACAAAAGATAACGCTCAAGAAGAGGAAGAATAATCCTCTTTTATTATGCTTGTAAAAGTAAAGAATATAGTATAAAATAATATATGTGAAAGGAGAATTCAAATGGATAGTTATCCAGTCGCTGATAAAAAAAGTCAAACTCTTATGCAGCTTGCGCATTACTTCATAACAGTAGAAAACTATACTCCAATTGTAGTTAAAGGGGCAGAAAACGAATTATGGCTTGAAAATTTGGATGCTCCTTATAGAATAATTAGACTTAATCTAAATTATATACATAATAATGAACAATTAAAATTTGATTTATTTAAAATAAAGGGAATTGTAAAACAAGTAAAAAGAAAAACACTTAGTTTTCATGTTGATACATTAAATATACTTTTAAATGCTGGCTATAATGTTGATTTAAATAAAGAGGAAGACAAACAAATAGAATCTATAATTATCGATACAGAAAAAGGTGTTGAAAACTCTGAAGTTATTAACAATATGTATCCTAAATTAAAATCTAATTTATTAAGTACTGACGATGATATATCATTCTTTATAAATGTTACTGATGGAATAAATAGAAAGACGGCGAAAGAAAATATGAAATACGAAAAGATGTTTTCAAATAAAAAACCAACTGCAACTTATACTTTAATGGGAATAAATATACTCGTTTATATTATTTGCTTACTTGCAGCTGTAGCATTTAATAAAGATTTTTATTCAGTACTTGCTTTAAATGGGTCGCTTGTTAAAAGTGGAGAAATATATAGAATTATAACTGCAGCTTTCTTACATCAAAATTTATTTCATATATTTACAAATATGTATTCACTTTATATAATTGGACCACAAGCCGAAAAATTCTTAGGAAAAACAAAATATGTAATAGTATATTTAATAAGTGCAATAACAGGATCACTACTTTCATGTGTAATTAATAGTGGATGGTCACTTGGTGCAAGTGGTGCAATATTTGGTGTAATGGGAATATTATTATACTTTGGATATCATTATAGATTATATTTAAAGGATGCACTTCTTAGTCAAATAGTACCGGTAATTGCATTAAATTTAGCAATAGGATTTATGGTACCAAGAATAGATATGGCAGCCCATGTTGGAGGCCTTGTAGGTGGTTTATTTGGTGCGATGGCTTTAGGTGCAGAAGAAAGTGAAAATAAATCTGATAAAATCAATGGAACAATATGCCTTGCAATATTAGTTGTAGCATTATGCTATTTGATATTTTTTAGATAAAAAACTTGCAAATATAATAAAAAAATGATATATTATATTTGCGTTTCATGGCGGTGTAGCTCAGTTGGCTAGAGCGACTGGTTCATACCCAGTAGGTCGGGAGTTCAATTCTCTCCGCCGCTACCAATGAATATAAATCTAACAGTATAGTTAGATTTTTTTGTTGCAAATATATATGGTTTTCAGGGTTTCTGTGAAAGAGTGTTGATAAAGAATAAAGATGCTTTTGATATATGTTTCTAAATATTAATGATTTTAAGTTTAATATGTAGTATAATAATGGACTAAAAAGGAGGATTGTAAATGGAAAACAAAACACAAAATTATATAGCATATTTTGATGAAACAGGTGATGATGGAAATAATACAAATTCTTCTGACACTTTTTTATTAACAAGTATGTATATGCCCATGAATAGTTGGCAAAAAAATTATGAAATAATGACGGATTTAAAAAAGAATTTAAAAGATAAATATGGTTTTTATATAAAAGAAGAAATGCATACTAAACATTTTTTATGTGATAAAGACCCATATAGAAAATATAACTGGACTAAAGAACAAAAGCAAAAAATATTAGTAGAATTTACTTTAGCTATTAGCAAACTAGATGCTAAACTTATAAATGTTATGATAGATAAAAGAAAAATTAAAAAACCTAATTATAAAGTATTAGAAAATGCACTAACATATAATATTCAAAGAATAGAAAATGATAGTAATGGTAAATGGAACTATATAATTATTACTGATAAGGGTAGAATATCTCCTATGAGAAAAACTGCAAGGTCTATAAGAGCATACAATCCTATTCATTCTAAGTTTTCAACGGAAGTAACTAATCAACCAATTAAAAATTTAATAGAAGATATTCTTGAAAAAGATTCTAAAGAATCACATTTTATACAAGTTTGTGATTTTGTTTCTTATTTTACTCATTTATATCAAAAATGTTGTGTTGAAAAACAACCCTTTCCAAATAGAGTAGCAAACTGTATTGATGATAATTTTATAAGTAGAGTGCTTCAAACTTTAAAAAGTAAAGATAAATTAAATTTAAATGCAAATAAAAAGGATACCTTTGGAATAGTTAAGTATCCTAGATAAAAAAAGGCACTACCCTACGTGCATTCGCACATCGAGTAGTTCAATATAATTATATGATAAAAATTATGTATTGTCAAATGTATTTTCAATGCTCATTATTTATTGTAATTTTAATAAAAATACTCTATAATCTAATATAGAGTAGGTGAGTGTATGAATAATGAAGCAACGGATAAATTAAGTGCTAAAATAAATGAAGAATTTGCGAAAATAAGCGCAGAAGCTGGGCTTGATTTAACAAAAGAAATGGAAGAAATATTAAAAAGTGGCACTGAAAATATTATACCTGCTATAAAGGCTTTATTTATAAAAAAATATTTTGAATCAATTATGACTGATGAAGTCCCTGAAGAAATAAGTTTTATATGGCAAGAAAAAGTTAAAAATAATAATATGGAAACACTATCTTATAAAGAACTTGCAGACTTA
The DNA here is from genome assembly GCA_902795215.1 of uncultured Erysipelotrichaceae bacterium. Classification (GTDB taxonomy): domain Bacteria; phylum Bacillota_I; class Bacilli_A; order RF39; family UBA660; genus RUG11867. The sequence goes on from CADBKG010000008.1 coordinate 37,510, forward strand.
ATGGATTCTACTAAAAAGGATGCAATACTATATAGATATATAAAAGATAATGTAACTTTAATACTTAAAATGTTTAATATTACAGATAGTGATAAACTAGTAGATGAATTAACAGCAAAAACACTTAATACCAATGGAACTCTTGAATCTTTAAAAGAAGTTGTAAATAACGAAATAAATGTTTATATAAGTAATACTTTAAATCAAAAAACGGATGAAGTTTTAACATTTTTAACAAGCTTAAATACAACAAAAGGTTCTGAAATTAATAATCAATATAAAAATGAAGGATTAAGCTTAGGTACTATTTATGATTATATAAGTAGTATGAATGTATCAGAAGAAGAAAAGAGAAAAATATTCAATGAAAAAATGGATAAAGTAATTAAACCATATATTATTAATTCGATAGGAGAAGAATTTGCAAGAAATCAAATTACTACTAAATATAAAGATGTACTTGGACATGTTGAAACAAGTGATGGATTAAGCTTTTTAAATTATGATACTGTCACTAAAATGAAAGGCGCTAATGACAAATCAAACGAAGTAATAATTCCAGAAAGCGAAACAAGATTTTTTGCAACTATAGATGCAAAAGCAAACCTATATGAGAATAATAGATTTAATCCTCAAATGTTTAATTTTGATGGAATGAATGAATTTTATGAATATACAAGGAAAAATGACCCTGATTTTAAATTTGAGACAATACTTTGGCATCAGTTTATTCCTGAAAATCTAATAAAAGAAGCTAATAGCTTAGAAACAAAACAAGCACAAATTTTAATATATAATTTTATAGATTTTTATATTCGTAAATTAAATGAATATTTTAGTAAAAACAATATTCCTTTAGATCTAAAAATGACAGATGTACTTAAAAGTTTAGACGCTTCTTTGGAATCAAATCTATATGAAAGTCAGCAAGTTCAATTTAATGATTGGAAAAAATTATGTTCTGGAATAACAGATAATTTAGAAGAAATAATTGACAATGGAGAAAAAGCTAAAGAATCTAGTGAATTTGAAAAATTTGAAAATACACCAGAGGAAGGCGAAGTAACCATGGAAGAAGAAAAAGAATCTAGTGAAGTATTTGAATTTACAGAGGAAGATAAAGATAAAGTTTCACAAATAGATTTAAGCGTAAGTCAAAAAACAAAAGTACCTGTTAAAAAATTAAAACCTAAAAATGGAATTATTAATGATAGAGCAGCTTCTGCTTCAACAGTTTTAATATATGTTTTAGTAGTAGTTCTTATTTCTGTTCTTACATTTATAATAAGCTATAATCTAATAAAATAAAGTAACTAATATTAGTTGCTTTTTTTTAATAAATTGTATATTATAATTATAGAAAGTGTAGGAGGATTATATGAAAATAGTTAGTATTGAAAATATAGGACAAGAATATGAGGTACTTGGACTTGTTAAAGGAGAAATAGTTCAATCAAAACATTTTGGTAGAGATTTTATGGCAGGTATGAAAACTCTTGTTGGTGGTGAAATAAAAGGATATACAGAAATGATTAGAGAAGCAAGACAAATTGCAACAAGAAGAATGGTAGATGAAGCTGAAAAAATGGGCGCAGATGCAATAATAGGTGTTAAATTTGGTTCATCAACTGTTATGCAAGGTGCCGCTGAAGTAATCGCTTATGGGACTGCTGTAAAATTAAAATAAAATAAGAAGGAAGTAATATGGAAAATGTAAAATTTTATAAATGTCCAATATGCGGAAACATAGTTGGACTAATAGATGGTGATGGTAAAAGATTATCTTGCTGTGGAAAACCTATGGAAGAACTAACAGCAAATACTGTTGATGCCGCCACTGAAAAACATGTACCAGTATACGAAGTAAATGGCGATGAAATGATTGTTAGGGTAGGAGAAGTTTCTCATCCTATGGAAGAAAATCACTATATAATGTGGATAGCACTAGTAGAAGAAACTAAAACAACTAGAGTATCTTTAAAACCAGGGGATGTTCCAGAAGTTAAATTTCCTTATGTAAAAGGCGCAAGCATATACGCGTATTGTAATTTACATGGATTATGGAAAAGCGAGGTTAAATAATGGAACAAAAATTCAAAAGCAGTATTACACTTAATTTAATAAAATTAATAATATGGATAATTGTTTCTTGTTTGCTTTGGGTAATTATTTTTTCAATAGTAAGCCCTGAAGAAGCTGAAAAGATGGTTGAACCATTCCCACATGCTGTATTTGTTTGTGGTGTTGCAACAGCCCTCCTTGTTATGTTTATAATAAATTATAATGCTGCGAATAAAGAAAGACAAAATATTAAAGCTGAATTTAGTAATATAAAAGTATTAAATAAAAGAAGCACAATATTACTTGAAAAAGCTAATAAAGTTGCAGATAAATATATGACACATGAAAGAACTACTCAAGTAGGTGTTGCAAAAGAAAGAAAAAGTCCAAAAGTTCCATTTACCAAAAAAATTAGAAGTGCATCTCAATTTGAAAATGCAATTGAAAGTTATCCTGATTTAAAAGCAAATGAAAGCATTATGGAATTACTTAGACAAATAAGAGAAAGTGAAAATGCTATTTCTAATGCAAAGATAGCATATAATGATTATGTTGCAAAATATAATACAATGATTCATAATTTCCCATTTTCTCTTATTAGAAAACTATTAAAATTTGAAGATGAAACATTCTATCAGGAAGAAGAAGATATTATTTCTGATGAAGAACTTGGAATTTAAAAATGGAATATAAGGATATAGTCAGTTTTTTTGAAAACGATTTAAAAATAAAATTATTAATGCTTGATATGGGGAAGCATCATTTAATTATGGTGAAAGGTTTTATAACAAATTAATTGAAATAGAAGACATATTAAAAGATATTTCTAAAAAAATAGATTTAGATTTTGATATTGAGTCTTTTTTTGGAAAAATAAAAGATGCTTTTTCAGTTTGTAATTATGATATATATAAAATAAGAGATTTATATTCTAAAAGTATATCTAGTATGAGTGAAAAATTAATTAAAAAAGTAAAAGATGAATTCATTGGATATATGCTTCATAGAGATGTAGAGGGTGTTTTAGAACAAATCAATACAGTTAATGAATTATTACATGTATATCATAATTATATAGTTAATATAGAATCCTTTTATATTGGTTTACCTAATATAAAACAGGATGGTAAGATTCTATATAAAGGTGAAGAAATGCCTATCGCTGATGATATTTACGAGGCATTTATAGATGATCCAATGGTTAATCACGCTATGATTATATCTATGCCAAAAATAAATAAAGCAATAGCCATGATAAGAGGTAGAGGGCACTCAACAACCCTAGAAGCAACTGTTGCTGATGGCATTGTAAGAGTTAATTATTTCGTACCGAAAAACGAAAATACAGAAATGGTTAATAATCTTCCTGGGGTTAGAGCATTAACGGATGATAATACATTTAATAACGGCACTAATGGTTATTTTGAAGTAAATGAAGATGAATTCAGGGAATACATGACTGATTTTGTCCAAATGATACCTTCCGGGGAAGATAATGTATATAATAGAAGAATATATAATAAAAATGCATAATTAATATGCATTTTTTTGTTTACACTTTTTTAATAAAAAAAGCTTTATAACAACTTTTTTATGTTATAATTAAAATACTAGGAGTGGTAATATGGAAAAAGATCATAAAAAAATGTTAATAGGAATAATCGTATTTTTAATTTTAGCAGTAATAGCTCTTGCAGGGTATATTGTACTTGATAAGAAAATGAAACCAAAACAATTAGAACTTAATAGTGAGAGCATAGAAAGCAAAGAAGAATTATCGGATAAAGATATAAATGATTTGTTAGATAGCTTAATAACAAATGATGGAAGAGCTAGTATTTATTTTGGTAAAAAAATTAGCAGTGAAGAATCATCAAAAGAATTGATATCATTTAATATCTATAGTTATATAATTGAAAATAATATAGACCTTCCAACAGGAAATGAACCTGTTAAAATTAGTAAAGAGCTAATTAACAAGTTTATTAATGAAAAATACAATACAACTATAAAATATGATTTATCATCACCAGATTCAAGTGCAGTTATAGATGAGGTGGGGTGTGTAAGTTTATATAATTACGACACTAATAATTGGGCTGTTAGCCAAATTCAAACAGGGTGTTCTGACATGAGTAAAAATCATATATTAGTTAAATATGAAGAGGATGGGGATATTTTATACATTTATTCTAAATATGTAAGCTGTTTTGCAGAAAGCGGAACAACTTGTCAGTCTGATTTATCTTCTAATACAAATTTATTTACTTGTTCAGTTATGGAAGAAGCAAGTGAAAATTGCCCAAGTGAATTAAATGGTTCTAATTACAAAAAAGAAATTGCTGAATATAGTAAATATGCTTTAAATAATATGAACGATAAACTAACAACATATAAACATACATTTAAAAAAGTTGATGGTAAATACTACTGGCAATCCTCAGAATTACAAACAAATTAATATCTACGTAATGTAGATATTTTTTTTATGCAGAAAGTTACTTTTAGTATGCAATAAAATATTTTTGGTACGTCAAAAAGTTAAATATTCAAATAATAAGCACTTTTAAAAAAAATTAAGAAAAATGAAATCTATCTTGAATAATAATAGAAGGGGTTGGAAGAAAAGACTCAAAAATTTAAAATTAGAAAGGAGGTGAAAATAGTGACCAAAAAAGAAAAGGTAAAAAAGAAAGTAATCCAACTTAATTTAAATAATTATGAAAAAAGAGATAAAGAGATAGAAGAGATAGTTCCTAAAGATAGTGTAAACAAAAAGTATTTGCAAAACTTTGTAATTTATGAATATTTTTTACCAGCGATAAAAGAATTATGCTATGATGAAGCTGACGAGAGAACAAAGAAAATAATTAGTTGGAGTGTGATACTGTTGGAAAAAGACATTAATAAAATAGAAAGCGAGGTAATGAAAGTGTTAACAAAGGAAGATGTGCCAGGATTTATAGAAAAGATGAGAAAGTTATGCGAAGAAGAAAAAGCAGAAGAATTTTGGGAGAATTATCATGCTAATGTAGATAATATAAATCACATTATAAAAACAGAAAGACAGCTTGGGAAAAAGGAAGGAATAGTAGTTGGAGAGAAAAAAGGAATCAAGAAAGGAATAAAAGAAGGCGAAGAAATAAAAACATATGAAATAGTAAGAAATATGCTAAATGGTAAATTGCCTATAGAAAAGATTATGCTATATTCAGGACTAACAGAAAAACAGATATTAAATATCAAAAATAATCTAATAAACGAGGAATTAGTAACTAGTGTTGAAAAAGAAAAAAATGTAATTATTCCATTATAATTAGTTTACACCTTAATTTACGATTTTATTGAAGAGCGTTTTTTTGCGTGTTATAATTTAATTATCATAGGAGTAGTACATGAGAAAAAGAAGAAAGAGATTTAAACTTAAAAAGAAAGTAAAGAGATTTTTGTGGTTTCTTCTTCTTTTGTGTGTAGGTATTATAATATTTAATTCTTGTGACAAAAATAAAGACAAAGAACTAACGGATGATGAAAAAATAAATGTGCTTCTAGAAAAGAAAACTTATTTAAATAAAATAGATAATGAAAGTAATAAAGATATAAAAGAAGAATGGAAAAATGCTATTACAAATTATTTAGATTTATACTTTAAATCCATGATTAATCTTGAAACAAGAGATGTTACAAAGGTATTTGATGATCCTAAAGGAGAAGAAGCATATCTTGCCAAGAATGCTGTTGATTTACTAGTTAAGCATCATAAAATGCAGTTTAATGATATGAGATTAATAAAAGCAAACTACGATTTGTTATTTAGTGATGTTGAAGAAACTGCTGATGGAGTAAAAATAGAAGTAAAGGTTAATGAAAATGTAACTTTTAAATATATTCCTGATGTTAAATCTAAAGCTATAGATGTTGAAAACACATTTGTTATAAACAATGAAGGTAAAATAAAATCACTTAGAGTAGTACAAGGATATTATGTGATGTTTACTAATGAAATGGATGTAATATCTAAAAGTGAAATTGATAATCTAAAAAAAGAGTATATCAGTTTAATGAAAGAGGAATTAGAAGATTTAAAACTAGATAAAGAAGATGCTTTTAATGAAAAGTATGAAACTGATATAACTTGTGATGGAAAATATGATAGAAAAAAAGCAGTTGCGTATAATTATAAATACTTAGAAAAACGTAATCCTGAGTATACAGCATATGATGAGATAGGGGGAAATTGTCAAAACTTAGTATCTCAAAGTTTACATGCTGGAGGATTACCTATGGACAACGAGGGGTATCATCAATGGAAATATTATGGGCCTGATTTAGATACAACGGATACCAAAAACGGAAGAAGTGCACCTTGGACAGGGACAGCGAACTTCTATGATTATGTGGTTGGTAACACGGGCGCTGGAATATGCGCAGACTCTAATATAAATATATTTTACGCAGAACCTGGTGATGTTGGACACGTTGGATATAACGGATATACCCATGCAGTTCTCGTTGTTAAAAAAGTAAAGGATAAAAACGGGAAAGTAACGGATCTCTTAGTAAACTCTAATACTACATCTCTAAAAGATTATCCGTTCTTAGCGTATCCATATCAAAATAAAAGAATTATTAAAATACTTGGATATAATAATTAAACAAAAGCAATTTATTTGTTATAATACTTATGGAGGAATTATGATTTTAAACGTAAGTGGAAGAACAGATATAATTGCTTTTTATATGGATTGGTTTAAAAACAGACTTGAGAGTGGGTTTGTAGATGTTAGAAATCCATTTAATAAAAGCTTAGTAAGTAGAATATATCTTGAAAATGTAGATGCTTATATGTTTTGTACAAAGAATCCTAGTAGGTTTTTAGAAATAATAGATTTGATTAAAAAACCCTTTATTTTGCATGTTACACTTACTCCTTATAAAAAAGATATTGAACCAAATGTTATAGATAAAAAAGTTCTTATTGAAGAAATAAAAAAGATTTCTAGTGTAATTGGTAGTGATAATCTATATATAAGATATGATCCAATATTTTTGAGTGAAAAATATGATGTTAATTATCATTTAAAAGCATTTGATAAATTATGTAATTTACTTGATGGATATGTTCATAACTACATTATTTCTTTTATAGATGATTATAAAAACGTAAGAAAAAATATGAACATTTTAAAATATAGAGATTTTACAGAAGAGGATTACAAACAAATAGGAATTGGATTTAGTGAAAGTGCTAGAAAACACGATGCCAGTGTTCAAACGTGCTTTGAAGAAAGAAACTTAGTCGAATATGGTTTTAAAAAAGGTGAATGTTTATCTATAGAAATGGCATATAAATTAACAGGGAAAGTATATAAAAAGTGGAAGGCTAGAAACTGTGCATGCGCTGAAATGGTGGATATAGGAGTATATAATACATGCACACATTTTTGTAAATATTGTTATGCAAATTTTGATGAAAAAAACATTAAGGAAAACATAAAAAAGCATAATAAAAATAGCTCTTTACTTATTGGTGAACTAAATGACGATGATATAATTAAAGAAAGATATAAATAACTTGATTTTTGTTATTCTTTATTTTAATATATTAAAGGAAGTATGAGGTTATGATGAAAATATTAAAATATATTGGATTTGCTCTTATTGGAGTAAGTATTGGATGCATGTGTTTATTTGTATATGATAAATCTAGTGAGTCTAAAGAAGATTTATCATATATGCCTGATTATATGGTATTAAAAGATTTAGATACAATAAATGATTCTAGTTATACTATTAGCTTAAGTGCTAAATATGAACCTAATGTAATAAGTTCTAATAGTAATGTAACATATAATAATTATTATACTTACAATACATATAATGAATATACTAGCGATAAAGACTTATCCCAAGGAGATAAAACCGTCATAAATTATTTAAGTGAAAAGGTAGATGGAATAAAAACAGGGGTTAACACCACTTCTTTAAAAGATGGTGCAAAAAATGCTTTTACTAGTACTGTAGACTTTTTATTCTATGGAGGAACTATTAAAGGGTATACATTTAAAGACTTAACAAGCAAAGGAAAACTTGCGGTTATAAAGCTTGCTATAAAACTAGAAGATAAGATTGATCAGTATTTTCCTGGATTAATTGATAACTTAAGTGAAAAATATCAAAATGCTAAAGCTAAAATTATACAGCTTTATGAGGAGAAGACCAACGAATTTTGCATGCAATATCCTGATAATTGTGGATACGCTATAGAAGATTATAATCAAATGAAAGCATCTTTTGGTAATGCATTTAGTATATTTAAGAATGCTGGGAAGAGTATTGCTTCAAAAACAAGTGAGTGGTATCAAAGAAATTTTAAATAAATTTTAAGAAATTTTAAGAAAAATGAAATCTATCTTGTATAATAATAATAGAGGGTGTTTTTTAATAAGGTGTATCACAACAAAAAGAAAGGAGAATATATGTTAGAGATTAAAAACATATCAAAGACTTATAAAACAGGGGATTTTGTACAAAAAGCGCTTGATAATATAAGCATAAATTTTCGTGAAAATGAATTTGCAAGTATACTTGGTCCTTCTGGTTCAGGAAAAACAACACTATTAAATATAATAGGTGGCCTTGATCATTATGATGAAGGAGATCTCATTATTAATGAAGTAAGCACTAAAAAATATAAATCTAAAAATTGGGATTCTTATAGAAATCATAGAGTAGGTTTTGTTTTTCAAAATTATAATTTGATAACACATCAAAGTATTCTTAAAAATGTAGAAATTGCCTTAACTTTATCTGGTGTTAGTAAAAAGACAAGAAAGAAAAAAGCTGCTGAAATACTTACAAGAGTTGGTCTTAAAGACCATATGCATAAAAGGCCAAATGAATTATCTGGTGGTCAAATGCAAAGAGTATCTATTGCAAGAGCGCTTGTTAATAATCCAGATATAATACTTGCTGATGAGCCAACAGGAGCACTTGATTCAAAAACTAGTGTTCAAATTATGGAATTGCTTAAAGAAATTGCTAAAGATAAGTTAGTTATTATGGTTACTCACAATCCTGAACTTGCAAATACTTATTCAAATAGAATAATAAATTTAAGCGATGGAAAAATAGTTGGTGATTCTAATCCATATGATGGCAAAGAGAATACTATTGAAACAGAAGAAATAAAAAAAGTTAAAAATAAAAAAACAAGCATGAAACTTAGTACATCACTAGGATTATCTTTAAATAATTTAATGACCAAAAAAGGAAGAACAATGCTTACTGCATTCGCAGGTTCTATTGGAATTATAGGAATTGCCCTTATTTTATCATTATCAACGGGTGTTCAAAACTATATAGATGACGCAGAAAGGACAACTTTTGCATCTTACCCAATAACAATATCAAAAGAAGATTATGATATGTCTGGTCTACTTGAAGGTGGTTTTAATACAAAAGATTCAAAATGTGATAACGAAAAATTATGTACTTATGATGATGTTTCTACTCAGCTTAGTATGACAAGTACAACTATAGAAAACAACTTAAAGGATTTTAAAAAAGCGTTAGAAAATAACTTTGAAAATATAAATAATGAAGTAACAAATATAGAATATAATTATGAGATACCAATTGAAATATATGATAATGATGCTAGAAAAGTTAATCCTTTTGAATATTCAACTGAGTTTTCTTATAGTAAAGTAGAAGAATTAATAAATAATAAAGATATACTTGATACTAGGTATGACATTATTAAAGGTAATATGCCTACTTCATATGATGAAGTAGTATTAATAGTAGATGAAAATAATCAAATGTCTTCTACTATGATGTATATGCTTGGGCTTGATAGTTCTGAAAATTTAAAAAAGCATATGGAAACATTGAAAAAAGATAAAAACGCTAAACTAGAATCAAAGAATTATACATATGATGATATATTAAATAAGGAATTTAAAGTTATTCCTAGTAGTAAATACTATCAAAAAGAAAATGGTATATATATAAATAAATCTTATGATAAAGAATATATTAAATCACTATTTAATGATGCTATAACTATTAAAATAGTTGGAATAATTAAACCATCAAAGGATTCGAATGCTTATAGTGATAAAATAGGGTATACACACGATTTAACTACAAGACTGCTAGAAGTTAATAATAATAGTGAAGTAGTGCTTGCACAGGAACAAAATAAAGATATAAATGTGTTAACCAATCAAGAGTTTGATAATGTATTAACGACATATAAACAAAATATTAAAGATTTTGGTGCAAGTGATATTGAAGAGCCAACAAGTATTTCTATTTATCCAAAAAGCTATGAAAGCAAAGATAAGATAACAAAAATTATCGATAAATATAATGAAAAAGCAACTAAAGAGAATAAAATTGAATATACCGACTTTGTAAGTATTATTACTAGTAATATTAATTCAATAATAAATGTTATTACTTATGTCTTAATTGCTTTTGTTGCAATAAGCTTAGTAGTATCTAGTATAATGATTGCAATAATTACTTATATAAGTGTACTTGAAAGAACTAAAGAAATTGGTATATTGCGCGCAGTTGGTGCAAGTAAAAAAGATATAAGGAGATTATTTACAGCAGAAACAATAATCGAAGGTTTCCTTGCTGGGGCACTTGGAGTTTTAGTTACTAATTTACTATGTATTCCAATTAATAAGGTTATAGCAACACTTACAAAAGTAGATGTAAAAGCACAGCTTGATATTAAATATGCTATAATATTAATAACAATAAGTGTTATTTTAACGGTAATCGCAGGACTTATTCCATCTAGAGTAGCAAGTAAAAAAGATCCTGTTGAATCACTTAGAAGTGAATAGTAGTAGAAATACTGCTATTTTTTTGATAAAATTAATTTGATGTAAAATGGAAGAAGAAAACGCTAAGAAAATAAAAATATCTAAAAAAACTAAAATATTAATTATAAGTATATTAATAATAATTGGTCTTATAACATTTTTTGTAGTTCATGAATTTTCGTTTGAAACAAATATGTTTATAAATTGGAATGTGGTCGTGCCAAGAAATAATAAACAAGAATTTAAAACAGATTATACAAGCGAAAAAGAAATAATCAATTATACAGTTATAAGTTATGATGATTTAACTAAGATAGACTCTAAAATTACATGGTCAACTAAACAAATATTTACACATAACTATGATAATTATAATGAGGTTATGAATGATGTTTATAATAAAATAACAGTAGATGATAAATATAAAATAGAATATGATAAATGTTTATATAATTATAAAAAGAAGGATAATAGTGAATTATTTATGTATTTAAATAGAGAAAAAAAGATGGTTTATTTTATTGAAATATTAGAGCTTGACTAGTAGGTAACAAATGTATATAATATCTACTTGCATGGAGGTTAATATGAATTGTTGCATGGTAGAAATTGCGTTTGATGATATGGAAATTGTAAAAAAAGTATTAAGTGAGCTTCTTAATAAAAAGCTAATTGCTGGAGGCCAAGTCGTTAATTCTTATTCAAAGTGGAATTGGCATGGTGAGATGGAAATGAGCGAGGAATATTTATTATTTATAAAAACCAAAAAAGATTTATTAGATGAAATTAAAAACGTTGTAGAAAAATATCACAACTATGAATGTTTTGAATTTGCAGTCTTTGATTTAAGCAGCCCAAATAAAGATTATTTAGATTGGATAGAAAGTGAAACAAAAACCAGATAAAATTTGTTTCACTTTTTTTAATCTTATGCTATAATTTAAGTTGATGATAGGAGTTGGCTTTTATGAGAAAAAGATTTTTTGCATTAGCAGTAATTTTATCTATATTTAGTTTTATTAGTGTTTATGCAGATTGTGGAGAACTTAAAAATGTTGGGGTTAGTCCTGGAAAAATAACTAGTATAGAAGGAAGATATTACTATGTAACTGTTCCTAATGGAACTAAAAGTATAAATATAAGTGCAGACCTTATAAATAAAGGCGAATCATTTGTAAATGGTAAAGGCCCTGGAAAATATACAGTTCCAGCGAATATTGAAATAAGTATTGAATGTTCAGATAAAGGACATAGATATTATTATTTTAAAGTAACTGAAGCAGCCAAACCAAAGGAAAATACAAAAACTAATGAAACTACCAAGCCAGCGGAATCAAAAGCTGAAGAAAGTAAACAAGAGTCAAAAGAAGAATCAAAAGAGAGCACACCACCGCCAACACCTTACCTTAAGGGGCTTGAAATAAAAGGGTATACTATTGATTTTAAAAAAGATGTTACTAAATATGAAATAATAGAAGAAAAAAATGTAAAAAAACTTGAAATAACAGCGACTAGTGAAAACGAAGCTGATAAAGTAACTGTTTCAAGTAATGCTGAAAACATTAAAACAGGTACTAATAATATAACAGTTACAGTTACAAATGCAGAAGGCGGTAAAAACGTTTATACTATTAAATTTGTAAAATCTTATAAAGAATCAAGTGATGCAACTTTAAAAAGTTTAAGAGTTAAAGGTTACGATATCGATTTTGATAAAGATACCTACAGTTATACATTAAATTATAAGGGAGACTCAAAACTTGATATTACAACTGCAGCAAGTGATAGTAAATCAAAAGTAGAAGTAACTGGTAATGAAAATTTAAAAAATGGTAGTGTAGTTAATATAGAAGTAACTGCAGAAGATGGAACAAAAAAATCTTATAGATTAGTTCTTCAAAAAACATTTGATTTCAAAAGATATGCTGGTTATATAATAGCAGGGGCAGTAATATTATTCTTATTATTCCTAATTATATTGTTTAGACCTAAAAAGAAAAAGAAGGCAAAAGCTACTGCAGAAGATACTTCTAAAAAGGAAACTGAAACAGTTACAAAAGGTAAAAACAAGAAGAATAAAAAAATAGAAGCACAGCCAAAACAGGACGTAGAATTCGAAATTAAAAATGAACAAACAGAAACAACTCAAAAACCAAAGAAAGAATATGATGAAGTAAAACCTAATGAAAATGAGGTAAATATAGATGAACACTTACAAATAGTTAATCCTACAGATGTAGATGAAAGTGCAAATGAAGATTCATCTAAAACAGAAGTATTTAAGTTTTAAAAAAAGGACTATTTTTAGTCCTTTTTGATTGCTTTAAAAGCAGAAGAATTATACGCTCTAAGAAGAGGGCCAGCGCCTAGTTTAACTCCTCCAAAATATCTAACCACTGCAATTAAATGATGATCTAAGTTTTCACTAAGTAATGCATTATACAATGGAGTTCCTGCAGTACCATTTGGTTCTTTATCATCAGTTTTTTTAGCAAAGCCTTTATATATATAGGCGTAAGGTATATGTCTTGCTTTTTTATTTTCTTTCCATAAATTATCAATTATAATTTCTGCTTCTTCTTTAGAATCTAATTCGTAAAAGTGTGCAATAAATTTAGATTTTTTAACTTCAAGTGTATATGTGTTTATAAGTTTCATAAAATCACCAATCTAATTATACAATATTTTTTAAGTTTGTGGTAGAATATGAATGTGATGCGATATGTTTAAAAATGAACTTGCCTTAGTGCCTCATATGCCTGGCAGCTATCAAATGTATAATAAAGATAATATAATTATCTATGTAGGAAAAGCGAAAGATTTAAAAAATAGACTTTCGTCTTATTTTCATGGAAAACATACTGGAAAAACAAAAAAGATGGTCAGTGAAATAGCATACTTTAAATATATTGTAACAAATACTGAAAAAGAAGCATTTATTTTAGAGATAAACTTAATTAAAAAATATGATCCAAAATATAATATACTTTTAAAAGATGACAAAAGTTATCCATATATAGAATACATTAAAAGTCCTTATCCAAAACTTAAAATAGTTAGATATTTAAATATTAAAAAGAAAGCAGGAAGAAAATTATTTGGACCTTATCCAAATCAATATGCCGCAAGAAAAATAGTTAATTTATTAAATAGATTATATCCACTTAAAAAGTGCGAAGGAAATCCAAAAGAATTATGTTTATATTATCATATAAACGAATGCCTTGGTTATTGCGTGAAAAAAATACCACAAGAACAAATTGATACAATGGAAAAAGATATCTTATCATTTTTAAATGGTAATTATGACATTATAAAAAATAAAGCCTTAGAAAAGATTCAAATGCATAGTGATGCATTAAACTATGAATCAGCGCTAGATTTAAAAAGAGAACTTGATTATGTAGAATCAGTTCTTGCTAAACAAAAAGTGGAACTTACAGATTTAGAAGATAGGGATGTAATAAACTTTGCAGAAGAGAATGGTTATATAAGTATAAATATATTCTTTATAAGACATGGTAAATTACTTGGTAATAAAAACAAAATATTTCCTATTATGGAAAACTATTTAGAAGAGATTGAAAACTATATTGCGTTATTCTATCAAAAAAATGAGACTCCAAAAGAAATTATTGTTAATGAAAATTTAGATAAAGATGTCTTATCAGAGGCATTAAATACAAATGTAGTACATGCAATAAGAGGAGAGAAGAAGAGACTTTTAGAGCTTGTTAAAACAAATGCTTCAATCTCACTTAAAAATGAATTTGAACTTATTAAAAGAGATGAAAAAAGAACTGTAGACGCTAATGAAGCTTTAAGAAAATTACTCGGATTAAAAGTACTATATAGAATAGATGTATTTGATAACTCAAACCTTTTTGGAGAATATACAGTATCAGGTATGGTTGTGTTTAAAGATGGCAAACCATCTAAAAGTGATTATCGTAAGTTTAAAATATCTATTGATAAAAATGATGACTATAATAGTATGAAAGAAGTATTATATAGAAGATATTATAGAATGCTTATGGAAAAAACAGAAAGACCAGATTTAATACTACTCGATGGTGGCGAAAATCAAATAAGGGCAGCAAGAGAAATAATAGAGTCATTAAATTTAAACATTAAAATAGCAGGTCTTGTTAAAAATAATAAACATGAAACAAATGAACTAATGGATAGTGATATGAATGTAATAAGTATAGATAAGACTTCTGATTTATTCCATTTCTTAACGAGAATGCAAGATGAAGTACATAGATTTACAATTACTTATCATAGAGATATAAGAAGCAAAGGAAGTATATCAAGTGTACTTGAAAACATAGAAGGTCTTGGTGAAAAAAGAAGAAAAGCACTTATTAAAAAATATGGAAGTGTTAAAAAAATAAAAGAAGCAAGTGTAGAAGATTTAAGCACACTTATTCCTGAAAAAGTTGCATTAAACCTTCATGATTATTTAAATTCAATGGAAAAGTAAGCATACTCTTATGCTTCTTTTTTTGTAAATAAGATTTAAAAATAATTGCTTTAAAAAAAAACATAAGTTATACTTTTAATAGAGAGTAGGAAAGTATATGAAAAGAAATATTTTAATGATAAGTTTGTTTATATTTATTTTTCCTTTAATGGTTAATGCTGAAACAATTGAATATAACATTTGTAAAAATGGATGTGAATATAGTGATTTTATATCAGTGGGAAGAAATATATATGAGACATCTAATTTAAGTGATAAAGATATCGTAATTAAAATAACCGACAGTGAAACTTATGAATGGCCTGAATATGAAGTTGACTTTGGACAAAGCAATAATAGAATAAAATCTATATCTATTGATGGAGGTAATTGCAATATTTCTTATTATAATAATCCTACTATTTCTTTTTTTGCAGATGAAGTTAATATTAAAAATGTAAGATTTTCAGATGTTGTAAACTTTTTGATGCATGATAGTAAGAGAGTTAAGATAACTAGTTCTCAAATAAGAGGAATAGCTTTTGAATATTTGAATGATGATGGAACATTTAATGATGAAGAGATTAATATATCTGATGTTTTTGAAATAGATAATAGTTCTTATAATCATTTAAAAATGCTTGGTTTTGCGGGAAAAATAAAAATACAAGATATGGATTTTACGGATCAAGTAGTTATGCCTATGGGAGGAACAATAAATATATATAATAGCAATGTCAAAAAAGTTCTTAATTTTCCTGCATATGCAAAGGTAGATACTAATATATATAATACAAAAATAGATGGTTTAAAATATACACGTGTTGTTTCTGAAGATGATGAAGCTTACTTAGACTTCATGAACTTTTTTGATACTTATGATCCATCAGTTTTAAAATATGATATATATGAAGCTAATGGAGATGCATTTAGATTATCTTCTTCTTACGTGTCAAATACTATGGTATATTACGATAGTGATGTAAGCTCAAAACCATCTAATGAATTAAATCTAACAGATTATTTAGATTATTATACAGACGATAAAGAAATAAATAGTTTTGTAGAGACTAGTAGTGTAGCAAGTATTAAAGGCACAAAACTAAAAGCGTTGAAACCTGGAAATACAAAAGTACAAGTTACAACTGATGATGGTCACATTGTCTATAATATAAATTTAACCGTAGAAAAAGAAACAATTCCTGAAAAAATTGATAAGATGACAATAAAAGTGCCTATTACTGGAAGCAAACTAAAGCTTTGGGTACTAATTGTTGGAGGAATACTTCTTGGTATTGTTGGTACATGCTTATGTATGCTTATAAAGAGGAAAAAATAATCCTCTTTTTTATTTAATTTTTTCTTTACAAAGTCTTTATATTTTGTTATTATGTTAATAGAATAAAAAGGTGTGATTACATATGAGCAAAGTAAATTTAGAAAATTCTAATTATAATCGTCAAGAAGATATTAAAGCATACATTGGTGCAATTGAAGACGCTAATACTAAGTTTGAAAAATGTGCTAAATCTTCAAGTGATGAAGTTAAAAAGTTAGAAACTGCTATAGATAAAAAAAGAATTAGCATTGAAAAACTTGAAAGAGTAGAGGAAGAACTAACTAAAAAGCAAGAAGAGTTAGATGCTTTAAAGGCTGCTACTAAGAGTGCTATTTCTGATTTAGAAGCTAAGAAAAAAGAAGTTTCATATGAAGATGCAGATGTTCAAAAAATGGAAATTGAGGACATCGATTCTTTAATAAGCGTTAAAAGAGGTAAGATAGCTAAAATAGATTCAAAGCTAACAGCTTCTAAGGATAAATTCAAAACTAATTCTGGCAATCTTAAAATGCAAAGAAAAGAGCTAGAAACACTTGAAAAGCAAAGGGAAGTTGCAGAAGAATCATTACTTAAAACAAATGATTTAGTATCAATAATTCAAGATGCGAGTGAAGGACTAATAGCTAGTATTCATGATGTACTTGATAGACATTATGATGCACCTGTTTATGAACCTTATGAAGAAAGTCACACTGATTATAATATAAAAACTCATCATATTGAAATTCCAGAAGCTAATGTAGCACCAATTGAGAGTGAACCAATCGATGCTCTTAAAGGAGAAGAAATAATACTTCCAACTGATGATGAACCAGTTAGTGTTCCTCCAATAAATGAAAATGATATTAGTTTAAGTGGGCTTGAAACAGTGGCACCAATTGAAGAACCTGTAATAGATATTGATATAGATGATGATATAGCTAGTGGTCTTGCAGAAGCAACTACTGCACCATCAGAAGAACCTAAAAAAGATGTTATAGAACCTGAAGCTGCACCAGTAGAAGAAAAGGAAGAACCTGAACTTATTGAGCCAACAGTAGAGGAACCTAAAGAAGAAGTTTCAGAACCAGTTGAAGAAACTCCTGAGGTAAGCGAACCTATAGTTGAACCAACACCAGAACCTGCTGTAGTAGATACTCCTGTTGAAGAAACTATTCCAGCACCACCAGAGACTATAGATTTAAGAACAGATGAAAAACTTCCTGAACCAGAAGTTAATGAACAAGAAACAACACCACAAGATGATTCATGGGAGGTGAAGCCTGTAGGCACTGGTATGACTACTGAGCAAAACGAAAATTACTTAAAAGATGTATTTGATAAAGAAGAGATAAAATTTGATGATTTCTCTGATGAAGATAAAGAAAAGCTAAATTCTTACTCAGATAGAGTTGTTAAAAACTTAGTAATTCTTAAAAAACATAATATTCCATTAAAATATACGATTAATGCCGCTAGTATTTACTATAATATTAGTCCTGAAGATTTAGAAGACTTATTAAATATAATTACTTCTGATGAAGAAGGTAATGGTATGGGATATGGAATTGAATATTCATTTAACGTATTAAAAGAATTATCATTTATAGATGTTGATAAACTAATAGATGTTTATAACTCTGAATATATGAACATTAATTCTAAAACTGGATTAATTGATTTACTTAAGAAAACTAATCCTAGTTTAGGAGACTTTGAAACTAATAGAAAAGCTAATGAAGCAGTTCTTACAAGTCTTGGAATTAATTATGTAAAAGATATTTCTGAGAAATATCCTGAATTTATTAACTTAGATCATCCTTTATTCGAAAATATAATCGGCTTATTCGATAAAGATGATTTGATAGAAAAGTTAAATGCAGATATAACTGTTATTCCTCAAATACTTGATTATTGGAAAAATAATTAGCGATTGCGCTAGTTATTTTTTTAATGTTATGATATTATTAATATGTGATTAAAATGAAAGAAAGTACAAAAAAATTAAAAACAAAATTTATAATTTTTTCCTTATTTTTAATTTTGATTAGTTTTTTGTGTTTAGAATATACATTTTATAAAAAAAACTACTTTGTATCTGATGAAAAAATTAAGGTAATTGAGCAAAATGCTTTAAAGTATGCAAATAATCATATAGAAAATCCTAAATTTTATAATGAATTAATAAATAAAGGTTATAAATATATATCTGTATATGAAATTGTTAATTCTTCTAATATGGATAAAAGCGAAATTAATAATACAAATGGTTATGTAAAAATCACTTATGAAGATGGACTTAAAGCAAAGTATATTAAAAGAGTAAAAAATCTATACACTATTTATTATTATGCAAATGATTATAAATTAGATAAATACTCCGATGTTGTTGAAAATATAGAGGATGCTTCATTTCCTAATTCGATAAGTGAAGATGTTAGTATAGAGGGTTGGACTTTTGATAAAAGAGTAAAAGAAGTAGAGTTTTTATCTAACGAAAAATTAACAAAAAATAAAGTTAAAAAGAATGTTGTTTATATGTATGCTATTACCAATAGAAAATTAACTCTTACAATAGATAATTCTATGCTTGGTTTAGATGAAGAAAAACTAACTTGTAATTTACATAATAAAGAAAAAAAATGTAGTATAAATCTACCTCTAATAGATAATACTAATAATAACATAACATATAATACTAAAAAAGATATGACAGGTTATATGTTTTATCAAAATGAAGAATATGACTTATATGATAATGAAGTTATGTATGTAGATAAAACATTAAATAATGTTAGTATTTCTGGAAAAGAAAACTATGTAAAAGATATTGATAAGTATAATTTAATAATATCGATTGATTCCTCTAGTTATATGAAAGATTTAAATTCTTTTGAAAATATAAAAGAAAAAATAAAGAATTTATTTGAAAATTTAGATAGTGAAAATGTTAATATTGTTATATTAGATAATGAAACAAATAAGTTATTAAAAACACAAAACAAAAAACGAGCTGTATATGAAGTAAGTACTTTAAAAATAAGTAAAACATATAATTATAATACTGCAATTTATAAAATAAATGATTATATTGTTAATAGTGATATAGATAAAAATATAGTTTTAATAATAAGTAATAACAAATCAAATATAAATGAAGAGTATGTTACAAAATTAAAAGAGATAAGTAGTGTATATACAATTAGTTTATCAAATGAAACTAGTGAAATATTAGGTAAATCTATAAATAACAACTATTTATATGAACCTCTTAAAGATAACATGGATTTAGATAATTTAGCTGGTTTGTTTAATAAGATAAGCGGACATATCAATATGGAAACTAAAGAGGTTAAGGAAAAGTATAAAACAATTAATATAAATGATAATTTATTAGAACTTAGTTGTGATATTGATAAAGAAGTTATAGTTTATGATAATGATAAAATAATAGGTAGTGTAAATGGTTATTTAATGAAAAATGGTAATAGATATATATTTGATATAAAAGAGTATTTGATTAATAATAATATTAGTATTGATGATATAAGTAATATAAGTATTGAGTATTATAAATATACTGGAACGGAGGTTAAATGAGTAGAAAGAAAAAAATATTGATTGCAATTGGGGTTTTATTATTTTTGTCGCTTATTATCTTCCTAGTTTTCAAAAAATATAATAAAACTATTACTTTAAAAACAGAAAAATCAGAAGAATATATAGTTTTAAGAGAAACACTTTATGATAGTGATTATTTTAAAGGTAGTAGATTTAATTATAATGATGAAAAGAAAATATTTACAATAAATGATGAATATACAATTAATATTAAAAATGGTTATTATACTATGGATATAGTTGATGAAGATGATATAGAAGAATATTGTAAAATTGTTGATGCTGTAGAAATGAAATTAGGATTTACTAAAGGTGAATCTATAAAAACATGTGAAATGGTTTTAGAGGGAAAAATAAATGCTAGTGGAATAAATGTTACTAAATATGAAGGACACAAAATTTTAAGTGTTAATAATAGAGAAAAAGCAATATTATATATAGAAGATAGTTCAAGAAATCAAGATGAAGATATAAGCTTAGATGAACAAAGTTATACCATAAATATTGATGATTATATATTATCATCGATAAATGGTTCATATGATGAGGATTTAAAAATATATAATATATGCGGAAATATCTATGGAGAAGAAGATGGAGACTTTATATTTACAATAGCGGATGAAAACAAAGAAACATCGAAAGAAACAGAATATAAATATGAAAAAGAAGATAGTTATGTTCCATTTTGTATAGAATTTAAAGACATAAATATTGAACCAAAGTATTATAAAGTACACTTAAATGATTAGTGTGCTTTTTTATATGTTTAATAATCTTGAAAATAGAGAATATAAATGATAAAATTAACTTAAGAGTGATGTATTATGAACAAAGATATTGATAAATTAACTACAACTGAACTTATAGAATTATATAAAAATATTAAAAATCATATTGAAACTCTAGAATCTATGAAAATAGAGGAGAGTGAAGAAGATGAATGAGTTTGAAAAATACATGGAAGAAGACATTAAACATATTGAGTCAATAGAATTATCGATATCTAAAGGCACTAAAAAAATGAAAGAGGACTTCCATAATAATAAAGTTGCTGAAAGAAATGAATTTATAGATAATAAAATAAAGGAGTATGAAAATCTTAAAAAAATAGTTAAAGAAAAATTGGATGCTATTAAAACACAAATGACTCCTAAAAAAAATGAAATAGATTTTACCGAGTTAAAGAGTAAAATCATTAAAAGTAAAAGTATGCTTAAAACTACAAATGAATATGCTGACATTGTAGATAAAACAGGTATTAATAAAATTATTAATCTAATTAGTGAAAATAAGGACGTTAATCTAATAAAAATTAATAATTATATAAAAGAGTTTATTGAAATATTTAATTCATATAATATTAAACTTTCTTTGGATGATTTTAATTACACTTTATATACGCATAGATATATGGAAGAGTTTTTAAATAGTGATAAAGACAAATTTGACGAAATTATGGAGAAAACATTTAATGAGATTTTCTTTAGTTGTCCAGATATTGTAAATGAATTAAAATTGATGCTTAAAAGAATTTATAATAAAAAAGAAAAAGAAATATCAAGTATATTTAATAAAAATATTGTGCAAGGAGACTATAAAGCAGAATATAAATCTAATTTAGATGAGTATTATGAAAAATTAAATAGTAATGCATTTTATTTAAGCAATGATTATTTAAATGGAACAAAGAATCCACTTGATTATAAAAAAGAATCAGCGAACTTTAAAAAAGAATTTGATAAATTTTTAATTAATAAGTCATTTGAAGACTTAACTGATATAGAAAAAGACAAATTTTATGAAGATATATTAGGGTTAGATAAGATTATCAAAGAGCTTGAATATTATAAGTTGTTTACGCCTCTTATTAATGAAGTGATTTCTATTTATAAAACTAAAGAATCATTAAAAGATGCATTTAAATCCAAAAAGAAAGAAATGGATAAACTTGAATCAGTTAGAGAAAAGATAGTTAATAACATTTTATCTAAAAAAGGTTTATTTAAGAAAGATAATACAAATAATGAAAAATTAATTCTAAAACAGAATGAAGCAGTAAAAAATATTATTAATGATTACGATAGTTATATAGAAGAATATTCTAAAAATGTTATTATTACTAAGCTGTTTGATACTTCAGAATTACTAGATATAGTAAAATTAATATCTTCAAATTATACACTATATTTATATTTATATAAGAAGTGTGAAATAACTGAAGATATAGAAGAATTCTTTTCTAAACTTGAAAACTTTGCATATGATCCATACAATTTATTTACAAAAGAAATAAATATACTAAATGAGCTTGATATATGTGAAATAATATCAAATAAATATAAGCTAATAAACATTAATTTAAATGTTGATGAACTTAGAGATAATTTAGATTCTATTAAACAATCAATTAAGTATATTTTAGATGTTTATTATATTGATAAAGCAAATATTAGTTTTGATAGTTTAAATACTATTAATGAGATATCTGCACTTACTTAAAATGTATAATATTATTTTTATATAATATTATTAAGAAAGGAGGTTTTTGTTAATGAAGAAGTACATATGTGAATTTATGGGTACTTTAGTTCTTGTTCTATTTGGATGTGGTACTGCTGTTATTTCTGATGGAAATTTAGTTGCAACTGCACTTGCATTTGGACTTTCAATAGTTGCTTGTGCATATGTAATTGGAAATGTTTCAGGATGCCATGTTAACCCAGCTGTTTCTCTTGCTATGCTAATAGATGGAAGAATGAGTGTTAAAGATTTCGTTTGGTATGTTATTGTACAAGTAGTTGGAGCATTATGTGGTTCTGCAATTCTTTACTTTATCTTATCAAATTCAGTAATTAACCCAGTTAACTTAGGTGCTAACGGATACGGAGCATTATCAGGAATAAATGTTTCACTTTTAGGAGCGCTCGTTACTGAAGTAATTCTTACATTTGTATTTGTATATACAATTTTAGGTGTTACTGATGATGAATCTAAGTCAAGTGTAGCTGGTATAGTTATTGGTTTAACTCTTGCATTTGTTCATATTTTAGGTATTGGAATTACTGGAACAAGTGTTAACCCTGCAAGAAGTTTAGCTCCTGCATTAATAATTGGTGGAACAGCACTTAAACAGGTTTGGGTGTTTATAGTAGCGCCATTTATTGGGGCAGCTTTATCAGCAATTGTTTATAAATTCTTAAATAGAGAAGATTAAAAAAATGTATATCGAAAAGATATACTTTTTTTTATGAAATAAATTTCAAAAAGAAATTGACTATATATAATGAAAGGTATCTAATTTATATAGTGATAATAAATGGTTTATCTCTATATAAATATATCAAAAATACTTTAAATAAATTTGTTGTTGTAGGAGAAGGAATGAATAAAAATAAAGGTAGTAAAACTTTAGTTTTAAGTATGATTAAAACTATACTAGCGGTTTTTATTATTTTTATATGTAGTAATTTATTAAACAATAACAATAAAGAAATAAACACTAATCAAAAATGGAAGAAGTTTATGATACATCGCATATAGATATTCATAATACTAAAAATTCTAAAATACGTAATGGTGAAAAATATAATACCGTTAATGCAATATCTAAACCTCATACGATGGGGGAAGATTATGAAATAGATGACATGAAAATATATACTAAAGATGGATGGTGTTATATTGAATTTACTCTTACAAACATTGGGGATTCAAAATGTAACGATAATAATTGTTCTTTACATTTAACGTTTTACAAAGATAAAAAAAGAACTGAATATTTAGATTTTGCAATGATACCAATTCCTAAAATGGGTGTCAATGAGAGTAAAAAAAATGTTTCCCAGCAAATACAAGATTTTACCATTGCAGCAGAATATAAAATCGATTATTAAAAGATTAAAGCATCAAAGTTTGGTGCTTTTTTCTTATAAAAAGTATTTTACTTTAAACCTCATTTATAGTATAATTAAAGTAACTAACAAAATGGAGCGGTAGATATGAGAAAAATTATGGCTAGTATTAATGTTGATAGTGATAGTATTAAGCTTTTAGTTGGTGAATTTAATGGAAGCCACCTAAATATTTTGAGTGCTTCTAAAGTTAGTTCTAGTACAAGTTTTGATGATAAAAAATCAAATATTGGAGTTATAGACGCTATTAAAAATGCAGTTAAAGAAGCTAGCGAAACCCTTGGTATAGAGATTAAAAAAGTCATACTTGGAATAGATGAAAGGAATCTAAAATTAGTTAAATCAGAGGGAAAAGTAGATATTAAAAGCGAAAGTAAAGTAATTACTGGTGAAGATATAGATAAAGTTTTAAGTGAAGCATGTGAATCTAAAATTCCAGAAAAATATGCTTTAGTATCTATAATGCCAGCACAATTTACAATTGATAATGATAAAAAAGTTAGAGAGCCTCTAGGTAGAGAGAGTAGTTCATTAAGCGTAAAAGCAATCCTTGCTTTATCTCCTAAAGAATACGTTAAAAGTTTGCTTGAAATAATTGAAGAAAGTGGATTAAAAGTAGTTGACGTAGTAATAAATACACTTGGAGATTATGCAACTTTTGAAACTAATAGTACTAGAAAAGATATTGGTGCAATTATTAACCTTGGTTACGATATTAGTACTATTTCTATATTTAACAAAGGAATACTTACAAATACAAAGTGTTATAATGCAGGGTATAAATCTGTTATAAAAGATATTGGGTATATTTATAAAATTGATACTCAAAGCGCTACTGGACTATATAGAGATTTAGCGCTTGCGTCTACAAGACTTGCTAATGTAAATGAGTATAGAAATGTTATTAATGAAGAAGGCAAGGAAGTTAGAGTTAATCAATATGAGATTAGTGAGATTGCTAGTAGTAGGATTGAAGAGATACTTAATCTAGCGAAAAAACAAATTAATATCTTAACAAAAAAGGAAATTAGTTATATAATTGTAACAGGAGGGTTGACGGAATTAAAAGATTTTTCTATAATACTAGAGAAAGTAATTGGAAAAAGTGCTTATCTAGGGGATGTTAAAAATATAGGTGCAAGAGATAATAATTATGCTAGTACACTTGGTATTTTAAAATATTATAAAGATAGACTTGATTTAAGAGGAAAATCTTTTTCTATGTTTACTACAAGTGAACTTGAAGAAATGAATGATAGGGGAAAACGAGAAAGTGAAAATAAAGAATCGATATTCGGAAAAGTGTTTGGATATTTTTTCGAGAGTTAGGAGATGAAATAGTATGAATCATGCATTAGAAATGGATCAAATAGCAAAAATAAAAGTAATCGGAGTCGGTGGAGGCGGATGTAATGCTGTTAACCGTATGATTACTTCTGGAGTAAAAGGAGTAGAATTCATTGTTGCTAATACAGATTTACAGGTATTAAATAGAAGTGAAGCACCTGTAAAACTTCAGATTGGAGCAAGTATTTCTAATGGACTCGGTGCGGGTGATAACCCTGAAGTGGGTAAAGAAGCAGCACTTGAATCTAAAGAAGAAATCGAAGATGCAATTAAAGGTGCTGATATGGTGTTTGTTACTTGCGGAATGGGTGGAGGAACTGGAACTGGAGCTGCACCTGTTATTGCAGAAATTGCACAAAACTTAGGGGCTTTAACAGTTGGTATTGTTACAAAACCTTTTAGATTTGAAGGTAACAAACGTATGAGACAAGCTTTAGGTGGTGTAGAAGAGCTTAGAAAACATGTCGATACATTAATAGTTATTCCAAATGACAGATTAAGACAAATAGTTGATAAAAATACTACTATGACAGATGCATTTAAAGAAGTAGATAATGTACTTCATAGAGGAGTTCAATCAATAAGTGATCTAATCGCTGTTACGGGTCTTGTTAACCTTGACTTTGCTGACGTAAAAGCTGTAATGGAAAAACGTGGTAATGCGCTTATTGGTATAGGGCTTGGAGTTGGAGATAATAGAGCTATTGAAGCTGCAAAACAGGCTGTATCAAGTCCTCTTCTAGAAACTAGTATTGAAGGTGCAACAGATGCAATTATTAATATAACTGGTGGAAAGTCCCTTACACTTTTTGAAGCAGAAGATGCCGCAGAAGTTGTAAGAGAAGCTGCTAATACAGATATTAATACAATATTTGGTGCAGTTATTAACGAGAATCTAACGGATGAAGTAATCGTAACAGTTATTGCTACTGGATTTGATGAAGATGCAGTTAAAGATGGTGATTATATTCCTGAAGAAAAAAGAACCCCAAAGGCTGAAGTAGAGGATGATTTTGATTTACCACCATTTTTAAGAGACAGAGACTATTAAGCACATTAGTGCTTTTTCTTTTGACTAAAAATATTTATTATGATATTCTTATGGTGTGATGTATATGAAGAAAAAATTATTTAAAGGGATTGGCACTTTTATAATTATAATTATAACTCTTATTTTGATAAAAAATAATGTAAAACTTACTAAAGCAGAACCTGAATCGATTGAAAGTAAGTCACAAGTTACAACTCTTAATAATAATTCTGACTTAGTAAAGAAATTATATGATAAATTAAATATGGACCTTATAAATAATGAATGTACGTCTTGTTTAACAAACGAATCATATAATTTTATGTATTATAACTTTGAAGGAGAAGAATACTCTTATAGTGATGATGCAAAAGTATATTTAACTATTAACTATTTATATAAAAATAAATTAATAAATAATACTACACTTGAAGATAAAACAAATTATTTAATTGAAAAGAAAACTATGGAAGATGGGATAATAAAATTATTTGGTAATAGCAAATTAGATAACTTTGACTATTCATTTAATCCTGATGGACAATGTGGTATTACTGAATATACTTATACAAAAGAAAATATAGAAATAAATACAAATATTTGTAATCAAAGTTTATCTAAAGCCAAAAGCAAAGAAATAAAAGCGTTTAAAGATGGAAATTATGTAAAGATGCAGATTAATGCATTTAAGTATGAAATAAATGAAGAAAATGTAATTATCAAAAACTTTAATGATGAATTGATTACTAGTATTTCAAAAGAAGAGTTTGAAGCAAGCTTTGATAAGTACTTAGATGTAACCGAAGTAGATAATTTTGAGTTTATATTTAAATTAATTGGTGATGATTATTATTTACAAAAAATAATAAAAAACAATGTATAAAAAGTGTAAATTTGGGTGAAAATTTACACTTTTTAATTTGTAAACCTAATATAAATGTTATATTTTATTTAGGTGGTTACAGTGAAACTAGCAAAATATTCAAATGCATTAACAATCTTTTTTCTAGTAGTCGCTTTGTTCGGTGGCTTTATTATGGTCAATAAAAACGAATATGGTTTTTGTAATGTTGGAAGGGCTACGTATTTTTTAAGCGATAGTAAATTATATAAAATAGTAGAATCAAATCTAGCTAGAGGAGATAAAGTGTATTATTATGATAAAGATGACTTAGGGTATAAAATAGATAGTGACAAATTAACATATGCCAGTGAAGATGTATTTGTTGTAAAATCTAAACCTGATGAAGCTATTGATGGAAGAAGAATGATTGGAAAATTATCTTATAAGAGTACTATTTTGGGAAGTGTTTTAAATATATTTTCATATAAAATAAATTTTATGATACTAGTAATATTACCTTTAATATTGTTATTAACATATAGGTTTTATAATGTTATTAGTCTTCCAGGGAATAAAGTTCCTGTTAAACTTGGAAATATGGCATATGAACTACCTGCACTTAAGAGAAAACAAATTACTAGAAGAAGTGCAAATACAATTGCTTTTAAAAGAGCTCCTATTAAAAAAAGATATTCATAATAATATAATTATGATATAATCTAAATAACTAGGAGGCTTTTATATGGATGTTACAATTTATTATATAATTGGTGCTATATCATTTGCTATTGTTTCACTTGCTCAAGGGTATGTAAAAAGAAATTATAATAAATATTCAAAGGTTGATTCTAAAGGAAATATTACAGGAGCAGAGATTGCAAGAAAAATACTAAAAGCTAATGGACTTGATAAAGTTTATGTTGTTGAAACGCAAGGAGTATTAACTGATCATTATGATCCATCTAGAAAAGTGGTTAGATTATCTAGTTCAAATTATAATGACACTAGTATAGCTGCTGTTGCAGTGGCAGCGCATGAGTGTGGTCACGCTCTTCAAGATAAAGATAATTACTTTTTATTAAGACTTAGAGCAGCACTTGTACCTATAGTTAATATATCTAATAAAGCTGGTTATATTATAATAATGATAGGTGTATTTGCTAATATATTTAATCTTGTTATACTGGGTATTATGTTACTTGGTGCAATTTTGCTATTTCATTTAGTAACTTTGCCAGTAGAAATAAATGCTTCTAAAAGGGCTATGGAAAAAATCGAAAAAATGCATTTGCTTACTGGTGATGAAGTGGGAAAAGGCAGGAGTATGCTTATTGCTGCAGCGCTTACTTATGTGGCATCTGTTCTATCATCACTACTGGAAATATTTAGATTATTACTTGTATATGGAAACAGAGACGAATAAAGTCTCTTTTGTTTTGCACAAGTATTTCATATATTTTTCACATTTGTGTTATAATCTTTTATAGAGAAAGGGAGATACTCATGAAAATATTAATAGTAGATGATGAGGAGCTAATTAGAAACGTTATAAAAGAATATGCTGAACTTGAGAAATTTGAAATCGATGAAGCAGGGGATGGGTATGAAGCAATAGAAAAATGCAAAAATAATAATTATAATCTAGTAATTATGGATATAATGATGCCAAAACTTGACGGTTATCAAGCTGTAAAAGAAATCAAAAAAGAGAAAAACATGCCTGTAATTATGCTTTCTGCTCGTGGTGAAGAATATGACAAATTACTTGGGTTTGATTTAGGTATAGATGATTACGTTCAAAAACCATTTAGTCCAAAAGAATTAATAGCGAGAATAAAAGCTATATTAAAAAGATATAATAATGATAGCGAAAAAATGGTTTACGGAAAACTATCTATTGATAAAGCCGGTAGAGAAGTTTATGTTAATGATAAACAAGTGGTATTAACTTTAAAAGAATATGAGATGCTTGTATACCTTGTTGATAATAAAAATATAGCTGTTTCAAGAGAAAAATTATTAAATTCAATATGGGGTTATGATTTTTACGGAGATGATAGAACAGTAGATACCCATATTAAAACTCTTAGAAGTAAACTAGGTGAATGCAAAGATTATATAGTTACACTTAGAGGGGTAGGTTACAAATTTGAGTACAAGAATTAATACTAACTCCTTTATGAAGAAGACACTTGTTTTATTAGTTGTTTTTTCTTCGATTATAGCGCTTTTATATATATCGCAAGCAAGACTGCTCAATTGGTATTATGAGAGATATAAAATAAATAGTGTAGAAGAAATAGCAACTAAAATCAAAAAACAAGGAGAAAATGAAGAATATTTAGAACAAATTAGTGAAAGTTCTGATTTGTGTATAGAAGTATATGATGGAGAAGAACATGAAATATATAATGAACATGCAAAGGGATGTATGTTTCGTGGTCCAAATAACAAAATAACTAACCTTATGGAAGATATGTATAAAAGCAAAAAAAATGAAGAATTTTATACAATTATTAATCCAGAATTTAAATCAAAGTCTTTACTTTATGGAATAAGATTATCAGAAGGTAAATATGTATATATAAATGGGCAACTAGAAAGCTTAGATCAGGCTTCAAGACTTATAACAAAACAAAGTAGTTATGTAATAGTTGTAATATTTATTTTATCTATTCTTATTGCAATATTTATATCCAATTCAATAACAAAACCAATTAGAGAAATAACTGCTAAAGCAAAGAGAATGGGTGAAGGAGATTTAAAAGTAGAATTTGAGCATAACTCAATAAAAGAAATAGACGATTTATCAGAAACACTAAACTATGCTAAAGAAGAAATGATAAAAACTGACGATTATAGAAGAGATTTGATGGCAAATGTCGGTCATGATTTAAAAACGCCTTTAACATTAATTAAGAGTTATGCTGAAATGGTAAGGGATATTTCTTATAAAGATGAAGAAAAAAGAAATAAACACTTAAATGTTATAATTAATGAAACCGATAGATTAAATGTGCTTGTTAATGATATTTTGACGTTATCCAAACTAGAAGTATCTGAAAGTCCACTTGAAATAAAGGAATATGATTTATGTAAACAAATAAATGATATTATTGGAAAGTTTGAGATTTTGGAATTAACGGAGAATTATCATTTTGTTACAAATATGCCCAAAAAAGCTATGGTAAAAGCAGATGAAAATAAGATTAATCAAGTTATATATAATTTAATCAATAATGCAATCAATTATACAGGTGAAGATTTAACTATAAATATAAACATTAAAGAAGAAAAAAACGGATATAAAATAGAGATTATTGATAGTGGAAAAGGCATTGATAAAAAAGATATTAAACATGTATGGAATAGATATTATAAAACGGATAAAAAGCATAGAAGAAACAAAGTAGGAACAGGGTTAGGTTTATCTATTGTTAAAGAGATACTTAATAAACATGATTTTAAATATGGAGTTAAAAGTGAAATAGGAAAAGGAACAAATTTCTGGTTTATAGCAAAAAAATAAAATATTTCACATAAATTTCACATAACTTTAGTATAAGTAAATTGAATATGCAAGCAAGTTATCCTTCTCTATCTTGTAAGCACATTCATTTTTTTGTGCTTTTTTCATATTTTTTGTTGCATTTAAAAATGTTTTTTGTTATCATTATTATAGTAAGGAGGACTTAATATGGAAGGAGAAAATCAAAAAAAACAAAAGAATAATAATACTGTTTTAGTAATTATTGCTGTTGCGACATTACTTGTAGCATTAGTAGGTGCAACATTTGCGTACTTTACTGCGACTGTTAATAACGAATCTGCACAAAGTATCGAAGTTACTACTGCAAGTCCAGCAACTTTGGAGTATAGATCTACAGATACTCTTGCATTAACAAATGCATCTCCAGGACCTGAAGCAACTAAAACCATGACATTCACTGTTAAAAATCCGCTTACAACAACTGATGGACAAAGTAATACAAAAAGTTACAAATATGACTTATATTTAACAAGTCTAACAGATGACTTTTCTGATGCTAGTGGTGGTCTAGAACAATTAATGCTTTCTGTTACTCAAACTACAGATGGTGATTCTACTTTAAAAATTGGTAATACACCATTAACAATTAATTTAACAAATGGTACACAAGTTTTAGCAGCTACTAGATCAACTGATGCAACAATCCATGGAAAAGATGTTGTTATTGAACAAGAAATTGCTCCTGGTGAAACACATACTTATAGTGCAACAATTGAGTTCAGAGATACTGACTCTAACCAAAATAGCAACCAAAATAAGACATATTCAGGTTATTTTGAAATTGCAAATGCTCAAACAGTTAATTAATAATATATAAATAAAAGAAGAGAAATCTTCTTTTTTTAGTTGCATTTTAGTTATGGTTTTGATATACTTTTAATAGAGTAAAGGAGAATAGGCATGGAAGAAAAAGAAGTAAAACAAACTAATGAAGTTAGCGAAGAGGAAAAAGATAAAAAGAAAAATAGAGCAATATTATTGATAATTGGTATTGCTACTGTATTAATTGCTTTAATAGGTGCAACATTTGCATTCTTTACTGCTCAAATTAATAATGTTAATGGAGATCAAAGTGTAATGGTAACAACTGCAACAGTTGAAGGTGTTATATATACATCAACTGATCCAATTGTATTAAATCATGCGATGCCTGGAGATAGTGATGAAGGTACATTTACTATAGAAAATCCAAATACAACTGCAAGTGCTAAATATACAATTACATTTGTTCCTGATTTTGATAACTTTGTGCTTACTCCAACAGAACCAGGAGATACTAAAGAAGATATGGCTGGACAATTAATCTTAACAGTTACTGGCCCTGGAATAGTTGGACAATTTAGACATGATTTCACTGATGGAGAGAACGCTACACCTCAACCAGTAGCGGAAGATATAGAAATACCTGCCAACGCAATGGGTAGCGCAGGTCACACATATACAGCTAATATCGAGTTTGTTGAAATAGATAAAAACCAAGATGCTAACAAATCTACTAATGAAAGATCTGTAAGTTTCTTTGGACACTTCGAAGTAACTCAAAAAGTTACAGCTCAAACAAGTAGTAATCCATAAGATGACAACAATGTCATCTTTTTTTTGTTTTAGTACATTTTTTTGGCAATATATCTTGTTTTTTTTGCTATTTTAATATATACTTATTATGGTGAACACTATGAATAATAAAGGGGCGAGTTCTAGTTTTCTAACAAGTACTAGAATTAAGATAAATCGTATAAAAGATTCTTATATTTATAGACTCATTTCAAAGGTTCTATCTGTAATTGGAACGCTTGTATTAATATGCCTTATAATTATTGGTTCACTTATGTTTTACTTTAATGCCAAAGCCAAAGCTGCTGAAAAGCGTGGAATTAGTTATGTTCCTCCATTTGGATTATATACTATTATCAGTGGTAGTATGGAACCTAGTATTCACGTTTACGATGTAGTTGTTTCAGTAAATGAAAAAGATTTGAGTAAGATAAAAGTGGGAGATATTATAACGTTTATTTCTACTTGGGATGTAAATTATGGTTTAACCGTTACACATAGAGTCGCAAGTGTGTCTAAGAATTCTTATGGGGAATACCAATTTACCACTAAGGGTGATAATAACCAAGATCCAGATGGTGCGGTTGTTACACAACAAAATTTTGTAGGTAAGGTAGTTGCGAGACTGCCATATTTAGGTAGACTTCAATTCTTCTTAGCAACTAAGATGGGTTGGTTTATGGTAGTATTTATTCCAGCACTTGGAGTAATAATTTATGATATGTTTAAAATATTTAAATTAATTGTATTAAAGAGACAAATCGATAATGTTGAAACATACGATGATCTTAATACATTGCCAGCATATAATGAAGATGAATCTATTAATCAAACTGTTGAGGAGAGCATAACACCAGAAGAAAACAAGATAGAGGAAAACCATAAACAAAAAATTATACCTATAAGACATAATCAAGAACAAGAAGAAATAAAAACAACAGTTAATTCAGACGAAAACATTAATATAATATATTCACCAAGCGTAGAACCTGCTAAAGAAGAAACTAATAATTCAATTGTAAATGATGTTCCAGAAGAAATTGTGCCAGTTGTTGAAAACAAACCAGTTATTAACAATGAAAATCCACTAGCAAGTTTAACGCCGGTTTCAACCAATAGTAATGAAAAAGAAACGGATGAAATAGAGTTGCCAGTAATGAATGGTAATGTAATGGCACCTAATGGAAGAAAACCACTAGAAAGAAGAAAAAAATAAATAAGTAAGAAGGTGAAAAGATATGAGCGAGCTTCCAAATAATAAAAACCTATTAGAAGCTATTGAAGCAGCGGAAAAAGAGCTTAAGAAACTTGAAAAATCAAAAACAAGATCTAAGAAAAATAAATATAAAAGAGTTTATAAAGCTGTTGATAACGCTTATAATCTTTTAAATCATGAAATATATACAAAGGAAGAACTTGATAACCGAGAAGATTTAATATGGAAAGCTTTGAGAGATGACGACGATAAAGGGTTATTCTTATGGGTTACGAGATTATTGCTTCTAGCATTGCTTCTTCTTGCTATAGTTGGAGGATATGCTTTTGTAACAAAAGTTCTTCATATAGGTGATGGAAGTATTCCAAATTTGAATATTGATACTGATGGTGATGGTATACCAAATATTAATATTGATTATAAAGGAAATGGAAAATTTGTGTTTAATATTGATACTAATGGTGATGGTATACCAGATAAAAACCTTATGAATCAAGATTTAGATGGTGATGGAGTTTGTGATTTAAACTGTGATACAAATAAAGATGGATGGCCAGATATAAATATAGATTATAATGGTGATGGAAAAGCTGATTTAAATATTGATACAAATAATGATGGAAAACCAGATATTAATTATGATTTTGATGGAGATGGAAGACCAGATGTTAATGTAGATACTAACAAAGATGGAAAACCCAATAAAAACTTAAAAAATCAAGATACCAATGGTGATGGTAAATGTGATTTAAATTGTGATACAAATAAAGATGGAATTCCAGATGTAAATATCG
Source organism: uncultured Erysipelotrichaceae bacterium (assembly GCA_902795215.1). GTDB lineage: Bacteria > Bacillota_I > Bacilli_A > RF39 > UBA660 > RUG11867. The sequence goes on from CADBKG010000008.1 coordinate 72,067, forward strand.
ATATAAATGGAGATAAAAAACCAGATATAAACATTGATACTAATGGTGATTTAAAACCAGATACAAACATCGACGTAAATAGCGATGGTAAGCCAGATATAAATGTAGATACCAATGGAGACGGAAAACCAGATAAAAATCCAATGAACCAAGATACAAACAAAGATGGCAAATGTGATTTAAATTGTGATGTTAATAAAGATGGATTCCCTGATACAAATATTGACGTAAATGGTGATGGCATACCTGATATTAATCTTGATAAAGATGGCGATGGTAAACCTGATAAAAACATTGATACTAATGGAGATGGAAAACCAAATCAACAAGTCGAATACGGAGGAAACACATATGGTGACATCGGCGGCAAACCAGTTAATCCTGTAAACTATGATACTGATGGTGATGGTAAATGTAATATCAACTGTGACTATAATTATGATGGTATCCCAGATGTAAACATCGATATAGATGGAGATGGTAAACCTGATATAAACGTAGATACAAATGGAGATAAGAAACCAGACATTAATATTGATTACGATAAGGATGGAAAGCCAGATATAAATGTTGATACCAATGGTGATGGAAAGCCCGATAAAAATCCAATGAATCAAGATACCAACGGTGATGGTAAATGTGATTTGAATTGCGATAAAAACAAAGATGGATGGCCTGATACAAATGTTGATGTTAATGGTGATAAGAAACCGGACGTAAATATTGATTATGATGGTGATGGTAAACCAGATATTAATGTAGATACAAATGGTGACGGCAAACCAGATAAAAATCCAATGAACCAAGATACAAATAAAGATGGCAAATGTGATTTAAATTGTGATACTAATAAAGATGGCTGGCCTGATACAAATATTGATATAAATGGAGATAAAAAACCAGACGTAAATATTGATTATGATAGAGATGGAAAACCAGATATAAATCTTGATAAAGATCATGATGGAAAGCCAGAAGATAATTTGATGAATCAAGATACAAATAAAGATGGTAAATGCGATCTAAATTGTGATAAAAATAAAGATGGATGGCCTGATACAAATGTTGATGTTAATGGCGATAAAAAACCAGATGTAAATATCGATTATAATGGTGATGGAAAACCAGATATAAATGTTGATACAAATGATGATGGCAAGCCAGATAAAAATCCAATGAATAAAGATATTGACAAAGATGGTAAGTGTGACTTAAACTGTGATACCAATAATGATGGTTGGCCAGACAAGAATATTGATATAGATGGTGATAACATTTGTGATTACGTCTGCGATGAAAAAAATAAACAATCAAAAGAACCAAAACAATCAAAGCAATCAAAAGAATCAAAACAAAGTACAAAGCCAGTTGAATCAACAATCGAAGAGGAAGAAGGCGTTGTAGTAGTTAATTATGTTGAAACTAATATAGTTGATTTAAGAAAACTTTATTCAGTAGTTGATGATGAAGGACTTCAAAATCCTCCTCAAAAATTTAGTGTATGTAACGATCCTGATCAGTTAAATGGAATGGATTATACAGTTAATTATACGGTTAATATCGTTGAATTAAATAATAACATTTCTAGAAAAATAGATAAAAAATATATTAAGTATAGATATACTAAAACCGATAAAAACGGAAATGTTACTACAAGTGATATTGGTAGATTATCATCACTTAAAGAAAGTAATGGAAAATTATTATTAATTAAAGACTCTCAACAAGCAGGGGATTGTGATAATTATTCTGTTGTTTTCTGGATTTCAAGTGATGCTGGTAATGATCAACAAACAAGAGAATTCTTAATGGCCTTTAAGGTAGAAGCTGGTATAGTAATTAACTAAAACTTGCAAAATTGCAAGTTTTTTTCATGGAAAACAGCTTTTTTTAAGGAAAAATATGTTGACACCTTAAAATATTATGTGTTATAATCTTTTTGTCACGTCAAGTGATGAACGGAGAAATACCCAAGTCCGGTTGAAGGGACTGGTCTTGAAAACCAGGAGGTCGGAAACGGCGCGGGGGTTCGAATCCCTCTTTCTCCGCCATTTATTTTATATTATGTATCGCGGGATGGAGCAGGGGTAGCTCGCTGGGCTCATAACCCAGAGGTCGTAGGTTCAAATCCTTCTCCCGCAACCATGGTTCGTTAGTCTAGAGGCCTATGACGCCTGCCTGTCACGCAGGAGATCACGGGTTCAAATCCCGTACGAACCGCCATTATGGCACCATAGCTCAGTTGGTAGAGCAGAGGACTGAAAATCCTTGTGTCACTGGTTCAATTCCAGTTGGTGCCACCAGAAAAACAATAATGACCCTTCGCGAGAAGGGTTTTATCATTTATGCACCCATAGCGCAATTGGATAGAGCGTTAGACTACGGATCTAAAGGTTGGGGGTTCGACTCCCTCTGGGTGCACCATATAAAATTTAATCTTGGTTTTCCAAGATTTTTTATTTGCATTAATTATTAAAAAACAATTGCAAGAAACTTTACTTTTCTTTTAATCTTTAGTACAATTATTACGATGGAGAGTATGCGTTATGGAAGATATTTTAAATAAAATCAAAAAAAACCATAGATTTTCTAGATTTATATGCATGCTTGTAGGGTGCTTCCTAGCTAGTATTGCCTATAACTTTATATTTGTTCCTAATAATATGATAGTTGGTGGTGTAACTGGACTTGCTGTAATATTTAAGCATATTACTGGACTAGGAACTACTGTCTTTGTAGATGTCCTTGAAGTTCTTTATATAATAATTGGTTTCATTTTCTTAGGAAAACGAGGTACCTTTGCCCATATAATTGGTGCGCTTACATACCCAGCAATGATTACACTTACAACGCCACTCATGGATAATATTACTATAGATTTTGGATCACAGTTTTTAAATATATTACTAGGTGCAGTTCTTTTTGGTATTGCTTCAGGGCTAGTATATCGTGCCGGTTTTTCAACTGGAGGTAACGATATAATAATTGATATTGTTTCTAAAAAAACAAAAAAACCAATTACTAGTCTTGGAATAATTATAAATGGAGCTATTATTTTTGCAGGATTATTTTTCTTTGATGCTGTTGTAATAATGTACTCTATTTTAATATTAGTCGTCTATAATAAAGTGGCAAATATAATTCTTTTTGGAGTAAGTTTTACAAAAATGGTCTATGTTATATCTAAAAAGAATAAACATATTGAAAAGTACATAATGGATGAAGTTCATTCAGGCGCTACGGAAGTAAACGTCAAAGATGGATTGTTTTCACATAAAAAACAAATGCTTATATGTGTTGTACATAATGCAAATTATAAAGAATTTAAACATAGGGTATTAGCAATGGATCCTCATGCTTTTATTGTTAGTAATAACTGTTATGAAGCAGCTGGGGGAGTGAGATTTAATTTGTTGCCATTTTAGCAAAAAATACCATTAAAAAAATAAATATATTATGTTATAATTATAATGCGAGGTGAAGTAAATGAAGTTTATAGAATTACGTAATGTATATAAAGTTTATAAAAACGGTGTTACTGCGATTACAAATATGAACCTTGAAATAAAAAAGGGAGATTTTGTTTTTGTAATAGGACCTACTGCATGTGGTAAATCTACTTTTATCAAAATGCTATATAGAGAGGAAAGACCAACAAGAGGAGAAGTATATGTTGGAGGAATTAATGTTGCAAAACTTAAAAACAATAAAGTATACAAACTAAGAAGAAAAATTGGTATTGTATTTCAGGATTATAAATTATTACCAAAACTTACAGCATATGAAAATGTAGCATTCGTATTAGAGAGTTATGGGTATAAAGAAAGTGAAATTAAACCTAAAGTTCTTGCTGCGTTAGAACAAGTTGGATTAAAAGAAAAACTAAGGAGTTTTCCTGATGAATTATCAGGTGGAGAACAACAACGTGTTTGTATTGCTAGAGCAATTGTAAATAAGCCAAAAGTTTTAGTGTGTGATGAACCTACTGGTAACTTGGATCCTGATACTTCAAAAGAAATCATGAATGTTATAGAATCAATTAATAAAGAACTAGGAACAACTATAATCATGGCAACACATGATAGAGATATAGTTAACCGTATGAAAAAAAGAGTAATATCAATTAAAAACGGTGTACTAGTAGGAGATTACGAGAAAGGAAGTTATAAAGTAGATGAGAGCGCTTAGAATTTTATGGAGAAATATAAAAGACGGATTTAAAAACGTCATAAGAAATATAAGCTTATCTATAGCATCTATTTCATGTATCTCTGTTACTCTCTTATTAGTAGCCTTTGCTATAGTTGGCTCTGCAAATGTAGAAAATTTTACAGAAAAGATAAGAGATGATTTTACAATTGTTACATATATTAAAGTTGATGCTGATGAAACGCTTGAAAAGGAAATAAAAAGTAAGATAAATAATTTAAGCAATATTGAATCTGTAACATTTGATTCTAAACAAGATATTGCAGAAAGAATGAAAAAAGAATCAGATATATTTAATGATGTTATTTCTTCTTGGGATGAAGAAAGCAATCCTTTATATGATACATATTTAGTAAAAGTAAAAGACTCTGAAAAGATTTCTAAAACTGCAAAAGAAATAGAAAATATCGAAGGAGTTCAGATGGTTAAATATGGTCAAGGTATGATAGAATCACTTATGTCTATATTTAATATTATTAAAAAAATACTTATAGTTATAGTAGTATCATTAATTGTTGTTACAGCTTTCCTTATTATCAATACGATAAAAATTACAATATTCTCAAGACAAGAAGAAATTGAAATAAAAAGACTTGTTGGTACATCAAATTATTCAATTAAACAACCATTTGTTATTGAAGGGTTAATCCTTGGTGTGCTTGGTGCCATTATTCCAGTAATAATTACAATATATGGATATACTATTTTATATGATAAAACAGGAGGAGTATTCTTTTCACAATTTATCAAACTTATTAAACCGACACCATTTGTATTTGGAGTATCATTACTACTTGTAGTATTAGGTGCTGTTGTTGGTATGATAGGAAGTAGTAGTGCAGTAAGAAAGTATTTGAAGATATGATGAAAAAAATATATATAAAAGTATTTCTTGTTATGGCCATTATTCTTGTTTTACCTCTTTCGGTAAGCGCTAAAACATTAGGACAATTAAAACAAGAATATGCCGCTTTAGAAGAAAAGTATGCTGCAAAAAATAATCAGATTAAAACAAATGAAAGCCAACAAAATGCAGCGAAAGCAAGAATACAAAGTATTTATGGAGAACTGGCACAAGCTGAAAAGGATATCCAGGCACTAAATGACGATATTGTTAAATGTAATAATGAAATCGCAGAAAAAAATACTCAAATAAAAGATTTAATGCGTTTTTATCAAGTTTCAGAGGGAGAATCAACTTATTTAGAGTATATTTTTGCTGCTGATAGTATAACTGATTTTATTTATAGAGTTTCTGTTACAGAGCAATTAACTACATATAATAATAAACTTATTTCTGAGCTTGAAGAAATGATTGAAGAAAATAAAGAAAATATCAAAAAATTACATGAACAAGAAAACTCTTTAAAAAGCTTACAAGAAGAACTTAGAGATAAGCTTGTAATTCTTGCAGAAGAAGAACAACAATTATCGGATGAAGAAGAATCTCTTGCTAAAGATATTCAATATAATAAACAAATTATTAATTATTATATAAAAGCAGGTTGTAAAGAAAATCAAGATATTTCAAATTGTGCAAATAAACAATTGCCATATGGAACTAAATTTTGGAGACCAACTAATTCTGGAATGATGTATAGTACATGGTGGTCAGATACATATTCAGATGGAAGTTGTAGAACTCACGCTGGAGTTGATATCGCAAACTCATGTGGAACTAACATTTATTCAGTTGCATCTGGTAAAGTAGTTTATGCAGGATATGCCAGCGATGGTTATGGTAATAAAGTAATTATTCACCATAGTATAAATGGACAAAATTATACAACGTTATATGGTCATATGAGTAGTATATATGTTAGAGTTGGATCAATAGTTACTAAAGATACTGTAATTGGTACAATTGGTAATACTGGACATAGTTTTGGATGCCACTTACACTTAAATGTATGTGTGGGCCTAGGAAGCTGCGTAAGTAGAGCGGGCACTAGCGATCCAGGACGTTATATCAACTTCCCACCAAATAAAACTTGGTATAGGGATAGAACATCATCATATAGTGGTTATTATTCAAACCCATGTCGTTATTAGAAAAACTTACAAACTTGGTAAGTTTTTCTTTACAAATGCGTATAATATGATAGAATAATTTTTGCTAGGAAGGAAGTAATAATATGAAGAAAAAAGTTAAAAAGAAAGCTAAAAAATTTTATAAAAAAAATAAACAAGTTATAAATATTTTTGTAGTACTTTTTTCCATATTATTAATAGCATTTATTATAAGATTATATACTCTTCATTTAAATAGAGCATCTAGTACTCTTGAAAATAAAACAGATGCAGAATTTATTAAAGAAGAATATGATACAACATCAAACGGTTTTTACACTGTTGATATCGAAAAAGATATGAACAAGTATTTTAAATCTAACTTAAATGAGTCAGTTGCATATAAAGTTAAGGGTGAGACTTTTAAAATTAATATATATAAATCTCATGAAAAAATTTCAAAAAAAGTTACTTACCATATAGATAAAATTGCTGATGATGAAAGAGATATTAATGCTAGAGTTACATTTAATAATTTAAAATCTATTGAATTTAGAACCGGTGGTGCCAATAGTGCTACTGTAATGCATTTAATTGGAGAAACTGATAATTCATATTTTGTTATAACTGGTGATACATATTATACACTGGGTGATGATATAGAAAGTATTAGTTTTGAAAATGGAGATTTTTATTATAGATCATATAATAATAAATATTTAGCGATTGATACTGTTGGAAGTTGTAATGAAGAATTAAGGCTTTCAATAGAAGATTTTAATGAAGATGATGTTTTTTATACATATGGAAAGATTAACTTCTTAAAAGATTTTTATCAAAAGCTAGCATCTAAAACTTATCTAGTTAGAGATAAGTGTGCATCACTTGAACAGTCAAAAGATTTACAAGAGTAATTGTAATTTTTAAAAAAATGTGTTACAATACCTTTGTCATTTGCAAGGATTGTATGCAAAGTAGTTTAATTAATTTAAATTAAGAGAAGTTATGGTTGGTGTAAATAACTAGATTAATTAAATGAAATTTCACATATGAGAGCAAAACGTAGTATGGGCGTTAACCTTATAAAAGAGCTAGATATTCTAGAAAGTGGGTGGTACCGCGGGTTAATCTCGTCCCTGTTTTCTAGAATTTTTGTTTGGAGGAAAGTTTATGAAAGAAAAAATGGAAAGTATTAAAAAAGAGTTAGAAGAGAAGATTAAAAACATTAAATCCGATGCTGATTTATCTAACTTAAAAGCTGAATTCTTAGGTAAAAAGGGTAAAGTTAAAGAATTAACAACTCTTTTAAAAGATTTAAAAGATGAGGAGAAAAAAGAATTTGGTAAAAATTTAAATGAAATAAAAACTTATGTAGAAGGAGTATTTGCAAATAAGCAAGAAGAGTTTAAAAATAAGGTACTAGAAGAAAAATTAAAAAAAGAAAGTATTGATGTAACTCTTCCTGGTACAACTATTAAAACAGGTGCACCAAATATCTTAGAAGGAATGATAGAAGACTTAGAAGAGTTATTTATTAGTATGGGATATGATGTGGTAGAAGGACCTGAAATAGAGCTAGATCTTTATAACTTTGAGTTATTAAACTTACCAAAAGGACATCCTGCTAGAGATGCACAAGATACATTCTATACTAAAGATGATAAACTATTACTTCGTAGTCAAACAAGTCCTGTACAAATTAGAACTATGCTTGCTAATGAAGAAAAAAGTCCTATTAAAATAGTTTGTCCTGGTAAGACTTATAGAAGAGATTATGATGATGCTACACATTCACATCAATTTATGCAGATGGAAGGACTACTTGTTGATAAAGATATAAGTTTAGCTGATTTAAAGGGAACTTGGGATATAATTGCTAAACACTTATTTGGTGAAGACACTACAACGAGATTTAGAAGTTCATTCTATCCATTTACAGAACCATCAGTAGAACTTGATGTAAGCTGCTTTAATTGCCATGGTGATGGATGCGCTATTTGTAAAGATACTGGATATATTACTGTTGGTGGCGCAGGAATGGTTCATCCTAAAGTGCTTGAGAATTGTGGATATAATCCAGAAGAGATGAGTGGATTTGCATTTGGTTTTGGTCTTGAAAGACTAGCAATGCTTAAATATGGAATTAATGATATAAGATTATTTTACACAAATGACTTAAGGGTAAATCCTGATAGAAAGGACGTGTAATTATGATGCGAATAAGTACTAATTGGTTAAATGATTATGTTGATATAAGTGATGAAAACTTAAAAGAACTTGCTAAAAAAATAACTGATGCTGGCGTTAATGTTGCAACAGTTGAGGAATATAATTTAGAAGGTCTTGTAGTAGGTCAAATTCTAGACGTTAAAGAGCATCCTAATTCAGATCATTTACATATATGCACTGTAGATGTTGGAGAAGATGAAAACTTAACAATTGTTTGTGGTGCACCTAACGTAGAAGAAAAAATGAAGGTAATAGTTGCAAAAGTAGGATGCGTGCTTCCTGAAGTTGAAATTAAGAAAAGTTCGATTCGAGGAGTAGAATCTCAGGGTATGATGTGCGCTCTTATGGAGCTTGGTCTTGAGGAAAATACACCTGAAAATTATGCTAAAGGTATACATAAACTACCTGATGAAGCTCTTATTGGATCTAACCCTTATATATATTTAGGACTAGATGATACAATTTTTAATCTAGATTTAAATCCAAATAGAGAAGCTGATTGTACAAACCATATTGGCTTTGCATATGAAACTGCCGCTGTTTTAGGAAAAAAAGTATCAAAACCTGAAACTAAATATCATCCAATTAAAGAAAATATCGAAGATTCTTTGGAACTTGATGTAATAACTGATAATTGCACGATGTATAATGCTAAAAAGGTATTAGATGTTGTTATAAAAGAAAGTCCAAACTTCATTAAAGAAAGATTAACTAATGCAGGTATGAGACCTATTAATAACGTAGTAGATATAAGTAATTATATTATGCTTGAATATGGTCAACCATTACACTTCTTTGATGCTGAAAAACTTGGTAAATCAATACTAGTTAGAATGGCTGAAGATGGAGAAAAAATTACAACTCTTGATAATATTGAAAGGACTTTAACAAGTGAAGATATAGTAATAACTGATGGAGAAAAACCGGTATGTATCGCTGGTGTTATGGGTGGTAATAATTCTGGAATAGATGAAAACACTAAAAATGTAGTTATCGAGTCTGCTATATTTGATCCATTAAAGATAAGATATACTTCAATTAGACTTGGTCTTAGAAGTGAAGCTAGTGTAAGATATGAACATGGATTAAATTATGAATATACACTTGAAGCAATTGATAGGGCATGCTATCTACTTGAAAAATACGCGGATGCAAAAGTTGTTGGGGGAACTCTCAAACATGATATTACAGATAAAACTCCAAAAGTTGCAAGCGTAACAATGGAAAAAATCAATTCACTTTTAGGTGTTGAAATGACATTAGATGAAGCTAAGAAATCGCTTGATAATTTAGGATTCCCATATACACTTAAAAATGAAGAATTTACAGTAACTATTCCTAATAGAAGAGGGGATGTTGCAATAAAAGAAGATTTAGTTGAAGAAATTGGTAGATTATATGGTTACGATCATATCCAAGGTAAAATGCCAAGTTTAGAAACTAAAGGTGGAAAATATATTGGAAATGTTGAATATAGAAAGAAAGTATCTAAAAGACTTAGAAGCCTTGGCTTAAATGAAACAAAGACATATACGCTTATAAGTCCTGAAATGGATAGTTTATTTACATATAATAAACATAATCCTATTAAGGTTCAAAAACCACTTAGTCAAGATAAGAGTATTGTAAGAGAATCGATTTTACCATCTCTATTAAATGTAGCAAATTATAATTTTGCAAGAAATATAGAAGACGTAAATATATATGAAATATCTAATGTATATTATGATGAAGATAAAGAAGATACAAAACTTGCTATTTTAATTAGTGGTAACTATATATATAATTCTTGGAGTCATTCTAAGATTAAAAGTGACTTTTATACATTAAAAGGTATTGTTACTAACTTACTTGATTATTTAGGATTTGAAAATAGATATTATTTTAATAAATGTGAAGTTGTAAATGATATGCATCCAGGCGCAACTGCTATAATTAAAATAGATAATGATGAAATCGGTTATATAGGAAGAGTTCATCCAAATATAAGTAAAAAAGATATTTATGTTTTAGAAATATCACTTAATAAATTAGTAACTAAAAAAACTAGAGGATATAAATACAAAGAAATAAATAAATATCCTGGTATAACTAAAGATGTATCATTTGTAATGCCTAAAGATATGGATTCAGAAAGTGTTGAAAAAGAAATAAAGAAAAGTGCGGGTAAAAACTTAAAATCAATAAGTGTATTTGATGTATATACTGGTGAAAATGTTAAAGATGATGAAAAGTCAATTTCTTACTCACTTAACTTTGAAGATGAAACTAGGACACTTACAAGTGAAGAAGTAAATGATGCATTTAATAAGATGATTGATGCTGTATCTAAAAAGCTAAAAATATCTATTAGAAATTAAACTGCTTAATGCAGTTTTTTTGTATAATAAAATAATCTTAACCCATAATAATAATGGTGATTATATGAATATAAATAATGAATTACTTTCTCATGTATATAATATAAGTGATATGGGAATTAAAAGCACTAAAAGTCTTATTAACATTTTAAAAACTAAAGATAATAAAATAAAAAATATACTAGAAGATGAACTAAAGAAATATGAAGAAATATTTAAAGCAAGTAAAAAGCTTGTCAAAAAAGAGGGAATTACTCCTAAAGGTACTAGTATGATGCTTGATATTATGACAAACCTTGAAATGAAAACAAGAGTATTAAAAGATAATAGTGATAGTGCAATGGCAGGACTTTTAATAGAAGGTTTTAACATGGGTATTATAGAAACAGAAAAGAAAATAAAGGATTATAATAATGCTGATAAAAGTATATTGAAACTTGCAAAGAAATTACTTCAATTTCAAAAAGAAGAAATAGATAAATTAAAAGCTTATCTTTAGAGGAATAAACCTCTTTTTTTATGGTATAATTAAATTGGTGATAAAAATGGATATGATTATATTTGATATGGATGGTACAATTTGGAATACAGTCTCAGCAACGTACGAGGCAGCATGCAAAGTAATGGATACTCATGGTTATGAAAGAATATCAAAAAAAGTAATAGAAGATAATATGGGTGAATCTTATGAAAATGTAAAGGTTGGATATATGCCATCATTTGATGCAGATACTAGAGAAAAAATAATGCAAGAAATAGTAAAGGAAATAAGAAATGAATTAAAAAAAGGAAATGTACTTATATACGATGGAGTAAGTGAAGTAGTAAAAGAGTTGTCTAAAGATTATAAACTTGGAATAATAACTAATAATGATACAACATATGTGGAATACTTTTTTGATAAAAGTAATTTGAAATCATATTTTAATGATTATCTTGGATGTGCAGGACTTTTTAATACAAAAAGTGAAGCGATGAAATATATGAAAGAAAAAAATGATGCAAAAAATATAATATATGTAGGAGATACTGACATAGATAAAAAAGAAGCTTTAGATGCTGATGCAACTTTCGTGCATGCTAGATATGGTTTTAGATACGTAGATAATAATTATTATATAAATGACATTAAAGAACTTCCAAAACTAATTGAAAAAATAAAATGCAACTAAAAATATACAAAAAGCACCGCAAAATTGGTGGAACGCAACCAAGTTACATTATATAATTTAGACTAGAAAAGGAGGAAAATTATGAATTTTTCTGACAATTTAAAAAAACTAAGAAAGGAAAAAGGGTTATCTCAAGAAGAATTAGCTGAAAAGTTGAATGTATCTAGACAATCAGTATCTAAGTGGGAATCTGGTTCAACCTATCCAGAGATGGATAAAGTGCTTCTTATTTGTAAATTATTTAATTGCAACATAAACGAAATAATGCACGAAGATGTAAGCGAAATAAGCTCAGCAAGAGAATCTAAAAATATATTTAATAAATATATAGAAGATTTCTTTGCGTATTTAACTAAAAGTGTTGATATGTTTATTTCATTTGATTTTGGTGGAAAAATAAAATGCTTGTTTGAGGAAGTAATAACTGGCTTTGTTATCTATATAATATTTGCGGTAATAAAACTAGCGCTTGGGGGAATATTTTCAAATGTGTTTGACTTTTTGCCAGCGAAAATATTTTCTTTAACTGGTAATATTATAAGTATTATTTATATGGTCTTAGCATTAATACTTGGCATTATATTATTCTTGCATACATTTAAAATAAGATATTTAGATTACTATGATGATACTATTAAAAAAGATGATGAGGATAATACTAAAAACAAAGAAGTAGATACTAAAACTACAAATGAAAGAGTTAATAATCAAAAAATAATTATTAGAGACCCAGACCACTCAGAATCAAAATTTATATCTGGACTATTTAAAGTGTTTATTTGGTGTGTAAAAATATTATTTGTAACATTTGCAATATGGTTTGTATTTTCATTTATATTCTTTGTAATAAGTTTAGTTATAGAACTAACATTTATTAAAACAGGACTTACTTTCTTAGGAATATTTATAGGAACGCTTGCATGTCTTACTATTAATTATGTAATACTAGAACTTAGTTATGATTTCTTATTTAATAAAAAAGTTCATGCGAAAAGATTAGGGTTAACAGCACTAGCTGGTTTAATTGGAATTGGTGTTGGAATAGGTTTATTTATAATAGATTTACCAAACTATAAAATAGATAATGATAGAGATAGTTTTGTAGAAACAAAAGAAGTATATAACATGAATGATAAATTCTGTGTTCATAGTTATGATAAAGTAAATTACGTTGAAAGTGATATAAATAACGTAGAAGTAAGTATAAATCATTCAAAATATGTAAACGTAAATGTAAACAATACAGATAGCGTAGGGAATGGTTGTATATATGTTTATAGCGAGTTTAATGAGAAGCTTACAAAAGAATTTTACAAGTATGAAAAAGAGGGTTTATACGAAAAAAAGGTTATAGTTCCTAAGGACATTGAGATTACTATAAAAGCTAATAAAGAGAATTTGGAAACTATTAAATCAAATAGTAAAAATTACACACTGGAAGGGCAGGCATAAATCGCCTACCTTATTTGGTTAAAAAACAAATTTCATATTGACATCGATTATTTCATTGTTGTAAAATGTTAATGTAGGGTAGACATAACTACATTGAATAGGAGAGTGATTGTAAGTTTTATTTTTGCTTAAATATTGTATATTGAAAAATTAAAGAAATTATAGGAGGATTTAATATGGAAAAGAAAGATAGAGGATTTAAAATTGTTGCTGTATTAGCACTACTAATTGCAGTAGTTGGTCTAAGTGTGGCTTATGCCGGTTATACTTCAACACTAACATTTGATGCTACTGCTAATGTTGCTTCAGCATGGAAAGTTATATGGAAGGATTTAGATGCAGGAACTGCAACTGGTTATGCTACAACTGATGGAAAAACAGTTGCTATTGATAGTTCTAACCAAGCTATAAGCGGTGTTCTTGGAACTTTAAAAGCTCCTGGCGATACTCTTACTTATACTTGGAAAGCAGCAAATGATGGTGATATTGATGCTATAATTAGTGGTGTAACTGTTGGTGGACTTACTTGTGCTCCAAAATCTGGTGTAACACCTGCTGCTACTCAAGATCAAGCTGATGCACTTTGTGCTAAACTATCAGTTGCATTTACTTATGATGGTGCAGCTTTAACTTCACAAACTAGAGGCGATTTATTAAAAAATACATCTAAAAATGTATCTATGACATTAACTTATGCCGCTGGTGATGCAGTAGCTATCGATGGAGACGTAGTTGTTACTATTGGTAGAACATCTATCACTTATGAACAAAAGCCAACAGCTTAATTAATAAGTAAGCAAAGGAATAAAATATCATGAAGAAAAGCGATTTTCTTTCATTGGGGATAATAATAACATTAATTTTAGTTTCAACATTAAATATTTTTGTTGAACTACTTGATAAATATACAATATTAATATTCTTAGGTATTTTAATATTAATAACTTACAAATTAATAGGATTCCAAAAAAATAAAAGCATGATCGAAAGGGATGTAATCCTTTCGATCACTGCTATATTACTTTTATACTATTTGGTGTCTTATATATTAGGTTATTTTACTGGTTTTGCAAAGAGTGTTTATGCTCATGATTTAAAATCAGTTGTTTTAAATGCATTCCCAGTAATTGGCCTAATATTTGCTAGTGAAATATTAAGATACATGGTTAATAGAAAAGCTGAAAGTAAAACTTGGTTAATTTTTTTATCATTCTTAGCGTTTACTCTAATAAATACGTTTCTATTGATTAGACCATTAGTTACGGGTAGTAATATCCAAACTATGTCTGTAATAGAGCAATTGGGGTTATTTATTTTACCTAGTGTGACTACAAGTATACTAATGACTTTTATGTCTATAAAAGTTGGTTATAAATCATCTATTTTATTTAGATTATTTATGGAATTGCCTCTTTATATATTACCATTTTTTCCAAACTTTGGTAATTATATAGATTCTGTTTTAAGAATAAGCATTCCTGTGCTATTTTTCTTGTGGTTATATCAAAAAATAGAGAAGACATCGATTAAAAAAATAGTAATAATCGAAAAGAAAAAGTTAGTTAATTTATTTAGAATTAATATTTTTTTGGTGTGCATAATACTTGTGTACTTTATAAGTGGTTTGTTTAGATATCAAGCACTTGTTATTGCGTCTGGTTCAATGACACCTAATATTAATATTGGTGATGTTGTTATTGTTGATAAAAAAAGTGTTAGTGATTATTCAAAACTAAAAGAAGGAGAAGTAATTGCATATAGAAAAGATAATATTGTAATTTGCCATAGAATTGTAAAAATAATTAGTTCTGGTGAAAAAACATTTTACGAAACAAAAGGAGATAACAATACAGATGTAGACCAATTACTAGTTGAAACTGATAAAGTAATTGGTACAGTAAAATATAGAGTAAGATATATTGGTTATCCTACAGTAATTCTAAATAGATATAGGTAATAAGAGAGGTGACATAATGCGAAAAATTAAGCCAAGTGTAAAAATTGTCTTTTATTCTTTGATATGCGTTTTTTGCATTTTCATGTCTATAAGATTTCTTACAACCGCACTTATTAAAAGCAACCTAAGTGTAAGTGTTAATTCAGGATCAAATATTGATTATAAGGTGCATTTAAAAGAAAACTCATATTATGAGAAAAGTGTACTAGATTCTGATATGAAGTATATTGCATCATTAATAGATTATATTGATACTAATATAAATTACAAAATCACATCTACTGATAAAATGGATTATGATTTAACTTATTATATAGATGCAACTACTAGAGTATATGGTGATGCCGCTAAAACTAGTGCATTGTTTGAAAAGAAGATTACCCTTCTTGAAGAACAAAAAGTTAATAAGAAAAATGTAGACTCAATAAACATTAAAGAAAATTTAAAAATTAATTATAATGAGTTTAACATGCTTATAGCATCTTTTAAAACATCCTATGATTTAAATTCTACTAGTGATGTTTCAATTGTTTTACATGTTAAAGCGAATGCTAAATCTGGAACAATTGGTAAAGATGTTGATATTAGTGATGAAGCAAAACTTGTAATTCCACTTACAGAACAAACGGTTGATGTAGAGATTGCTAAAAAACCTGCGGATACCTATAATGTTATCAATAATGATAAAAAGAATATATTTAAAAACTTGAAAGAGTTGTTATTAGCATTGGCATTTGCTTTGATTGGTATTATTTTACTAATTAAGATAATGAAATTACTTAATTTATCTGAGAAACCAAAAAATGCTGAATATAAAAAGACTTTGAAGAAGATACTTAGAGATTATGATTTAATCATAGCTAATGTGGAAAATAGTATCGATGAAAGTAAATACGAAATAGTTAATATTTCATCTTTCAGCGAACTTAAGGATGTACATGATAATATAGGAAACCCAATTTTATTTAAAGAAAATGAAAAGAAAAATGAAAGTATCTTTGTACTTGTTAATGAAAATTTCTTATATAAATATGTATTAAGCGCTGAAAAAGATAAGAGCAAAGAAAAGGGTTCTTTGTCAAATAGTGTTGGTAAAGAATAAAGATACAAAGTAGAAGGATGATGAAAATCATTCTTTTATAATGCCATTAATTAAAAATATTCTAGC
>CADBKG010000009.1 GCA_902795215.1 uncultured Erysipelotrichaceae bacterium
TAGTGAATATGAAGAAAATTTTTGACCTTTTTTTGCCATAGAAAAATACACCTCCTTTCGGAGGTGTATTATATCACTTTTATAAAACTGCTTTTTTTTATGCTGTCTACTCTAAGGGGTGCAGTTCATACATAGCTTTTTAAAATAACTTAAATAAATAATAGAAATAATAGAACTTGGCTGGTGATGATGATTTTAGTGATGCCGTAGCGTCGTAAAACATTCCAAAGAATTCATATAACATTGACATAAATATTAGAACTAAACATGCATTTATAAATATTCTTTTGTATTTTGGTTCTTTAATTGCATTATAAATAGTATATAAAATTATTATTGTTGCAAGAATTAACATCCATGCATAATCCAAATGATATCTTGGAAGTATTCCACTCATCTGTGTATCAACAAGTATTACAATTAAACTTGAGATTATTAAAAATCTTACAATTCTATATAATTTTTGATCCTTAAATAATTTTTTGAATTTATAAAAAACAATAGTAATTACTGTTATTATATGAGTAAAAATAAAACCACCATACATAGTTTCATATGTTGTATATCCTATGTAATTACTAAATAGTTTCATGCCTTCTACATAAGGGAAAGTTAGTGTCATATTAAATGGCATGAATAAATAATACATTATACCTATTGGCCATCTTGCAAATACAAATCCTCTATGAGTCATATCATTAGTTGTTAAATTATAATTTGCCCCAAAATCAAATGGTGATCCAAATCTAGCATAATTATAACCCATTGTTATACTTGCTACTATAATATAAGGAATTATAATTGCTAAGAATTCCTTATATTTACTTTTTTTGAATTCTTTTTTATTTTTAAAGAAATAATCATAATAAAGAGGAATAAAAATTATAGTTGCTATTAAGAATTGAGGCCTTGATAAAGCCGTTAATGCCATAAGTGTAGATCCAATAGCTAGTTTTGTTTCAGTAAGCTTTTTATTTTCACTAGCATCGATAATTAACGCAAGACCTAAAGTCACTATAAATATACTCATTATAATTGGAATTGTATATAAATCCGGCCTTTTTGCTGCAAATATTGTTCCACAAGAGAAAAACATTAAGATAAACGTAAGCATATACATACCGAGTGACATGTTTTTAAACCATTTTTTACATATTATATATAATAAGTATCCAACAGATATTATAGACATAAGTGCTAAAATAAATGCTACAACATAATTATCAATATGTGTGCCTGTTATAACATAATATGGTAAGTATATAAGCATTACCGGTAATGCACCAAAGTAAACATAGTACTTTCCTTTATAATAAGCATAATCCCATAAATAATCTTCGCTAGTAATAAAATGAGCTTTTTTTCTGGCACCATAATCATATGGATTATCCATAACTTGTAATGCTTTAGATGGTGTTTCATCAATATAAACTTGTCCCTTATAGAATGCTTCTGTAAGCTTTTGATATTCTAAAGAAGTATCTAATGCTCTAGTTTTAAATAAAGGATTAATGTTGACTGCAAATATACATAAAGAAACCATAACTAGCATTAATGCTACCACATAGAAATAACTATCTTCATCGAGTAATTTTCTTTTATAAAGACTTGAACTTGGTCTAAACAAATAGAAAAACGCTACTACTCCTAATATAAACATAAACCTTACAAATGAAAACATAAACGGAATTTTTGAATTTAAAGATATTTTATTGATTTTTAATCTATGCCCATTTAAGCCAGAAAAATATATTTCCATGCTATCTGACTTTCCACTTAAATACAAATTATGATAAGTGCTCCTTTTTGTTTTAGTATTAATATTAAAAGTAGGCAATTTAAGTTTTTCACTGTTGGCTTCATCAGTTGCATATATAGTTACATCTATGACTTCTTCTTTTTTTGTAGAATCTTCAACATCGACATTTATTGTATTAATCTTTTCGTTTAAATTATCAAAGTATATACATGCTTTTGATGAATTAGAAATAGTATAACTACCATCATTATTAATATCTAACCCTTCACAAATTTTATAATGTGTTTCAACTGGCCTTAATAAACGGGTTTTAAAAAAATTAAAATTAAATATAAAAGTTTCTATGAGTATAGTGATAATAATAATTTTTAATAATGATTTATATTCTTTCATGATTTATCACCCTATTTTAGTAAACTTAAATCTATTTCCTTGTGATTTTTAATTTTTACAATATTATCCTCTATTTTCTTTAAAGTTTTATCATTAGCTTCACTAGAAGTTTCTATTTTTTCTTTATATTCATTTACTTTATCCAAATATACTCCCTTATGTGTAGAAACATATTTTTTTACATAATAATTGAACAAATCTACGTGAGCATTAAAGATATCATGATTTGATGCTATTTCTAAGTAATCAATCATTTTCCTTTCATCTTTTGCAATTTTTTTATAACCATTCATATAATATCTTGCCAAATTGTAATATGCATAATAACATGTATCTTTTTCATTTGCTTCTATTGACTTTAGATAATAATCATATGCTGTTTCAGGATCTTTTTTGTTGTTTTTATATATTTCACCAACTTTATTACAAGCCCAGCTTTCACCTAGGGCAGCACTTATTAAATAGTTCTCTAATGCTTTATCTATATTTCCGCCTTTTTCATAAAGTTTTCCTATATTATTATATGCATACGGATAATCATATCTAGCAGCTTTTTTAAAATTTGTAATTGCCATTGTTTCATCTTTTTTTAAATATATTCCATCTAAATACATATTTCCTATTAAGTTTATTGCTGCGACATTTCTTAAATCAGAAGCTTTTTTTAAGTATTCATAGCCTTCTTTTAACTCTTCTTCACTGGAATTACCAACCAGTCCTTTAACAAGCATTCTACCGACTAAATAGCATGCATGTGGATGATTTAAAGAGGCAGCCTTAACTAAGTATTTATAAGCTTCGTTATATCTTTTATATCCCTTATATAATCCAAGATATTCGTTTTCTCCTATTTCAAACGCTGCATATGCGTTGTCTTTGTCCGCTAGATCTTTAAGTTTTTTATCATAATTAATCTTTTCTTTTAGTTTTAAGGATAGATACTCTTCTAGGGAAGAAGAACTAATACTTGTATCACTTAACACATTGTTGATTACTTCTTTTTTTAGTGATTCTTCATATATAGGTTGTTTTTTCTTAAGTACTATATAAACTATTTCATCACAAAGAGCACTATATGTTGCATGCATTTTAACTTTATATTCAAGCGCACTAGAAAATTTTTCATCGACACTTTTATCGTTCTTAGCGAGGTTGCATAACTTTTCAGATAGAAGTTGGGCATTTTTATTTTCATTTATAAAATCTATTGCATTTGAATTAAAATCATATACGTTTCCATCTATTATACTTAAAAATTCTAATAATTGCCTTGCAAAAACTGCAGGATTCTTTCCATAATTATGAACTTTTTCTAAAAAATAATTTCTATATTTTTCTCCAATACTACGACATCCAACACAGTAATTATTGACTGTAGTATCATTAACCTCATCTTCTTCAAACAAGATGCAGAACAAATCTTTTTGCTGTGCTGAAGATTTTGATTTAGACATTTCTTTAACGATTCTAAAGAAATTACCTAAACTTAGATTGTTGTCATTATTGTTCATTCTTATATATTTTTTCATAATTATCACCCTACACACATAATAACATATTTGTGGTTTTTTTACAACCTTTCTTTAATTTGTGTGGGAAAATAAAAACTGGAATTTATCCAGTTTATTTAATTTTATATATAGTTCCTTCTCTTGTGTCGATAAGTTCAATTCCCTTTTCAGCAAGTTCATTACGAATACCATCTGCTTCTTGGAACATATGATTTTTCTTATATTCAGCTCTTTGCTCGATAAGTTTTTTTATTTCCTCATCTTGTGGATGAATTACATCATGTTTTTCAGTAACCAGATCTAAACTTAATACTTTATCAAAACTTCTAAGTAATTCAGTCTTAGTTTTACCATTTAAACTATCATCTTTTAATACGTCATAAACAACTGTTATTGCATTTGCAGTATTAATGTCATCTTTAAGAGAGTTCATAAATTTTTCTTTATAATCATTAAATGCTGCTTCCATTAGTTCTCCATCCTCTGGAATCATTTTAACTCTATTTATTAATTTATCATATGCTTTCTCGTTTTGATCAAGAGCTTCATAAGTAAATTCCAATATTTTACGGTAATGACTATTAAGCACCATATATCTATATGCAAGAGGATTATATCCTTTTTCTATAAGAGTACTTATAGTAATAATATCTCCTTTTGATTTACTCATTTTAGAGTCTTTTAAGTTTAAATGTTCTACATGGAACCAATAATTACACCATTTATGACCCAGATAGCTTTCAGATTGAGCAATTTCATTTGTATGATGTGGGAATATATTATCAACGCCACCACAGTGAATATCAAGATACTCTCCCAAGTATTTAATGCTTATTCCAGAACATTCAATATGCCATCCTGGATAACCAACACCAAAAGGACTATCCCATTTTAATTCTTGATCTTGAAATTTACTTTTAGTAAACCAAAGTACAAAGTCACCTTGATTTCTTTTTTCTTTGTCTTCTTCAACCCCTTCTCTAACGCCAACAACCATTTCATCTATTTTATGATTAGTTAATTTATAATAATCATCTAATTTACTTATATCAAAATATACATTTCCACCAGCTTGATATGCAAAACCATCCTCTAATAGTTTTGTAATTATTTTTATATACATATCTATATTTTCAGTGGCAGGAGATATTATTGCAGGTTTTTTAATATTTAATTTTTCACAATCATTAAAAAATGCATCTGTATAAAACTTAGCTATATCAAGAACACTTTTGTTTTCCTTAACAGCACTATCAACCATTTTATCCGTGCCAGAGTCAGAATCGCTTGTTAAGTGACCAACATCGGTTATATTCATTGCTCTTGTAACATAATAACCTACATATTTTAAGGTTTTTTCTAAGACATCTTCACATATATATGAACGTAAATTACCAATATGGGCATAATGATATACAGTTGGACCACACGTATACATCTTAACCGTTTCAGGTACATTTGTTAAAAACTCTTCTACTCTATGAGTTAAGGTATTATATAATCTCATAATCTCACTCCTCTATAGTATTTTAACACGAATTATCTATTTTTCCTATACATTCGCAAGCATTTTTTTTATTTTGTAATGATTAAGTTCTCTTTGCAACCCTTTCATGCCAAGTGTTTCTATAGAGGCTTTTTTAATAATGCTATCAATTTCATCTTTGGTTAGTTTTAAATTATTACTTTCTCTTTTAATATATTTTTTTGCACTTACTTTATCTATCTTGTTTAAATATATTATATTATCTCCAAATAATGTGCTTTTTGTTTCTTTTATATTAGTTGTTTTAAAACCCACTTTGTTTTTTACCTTTTTACAAGATGTAGCTATAATAGTAGTGTTTTCAAAATGTATTGTTTCACCTTTATTAGTTGTTACATATCCCTCCTCTATAATTTTTTCAAATATATCTTTTACCTTATTAGAAGCTTTTTCTATATCATCAAGAAGTATTATTGAATACGGATAATCTTTTATTTTAGATAAAATACATTCGTCATCATATCCGATATATCCTTGACTAGTTCCAAGAAGTTTAGATACTGCAAAATCACTTGCAAATTCTTTCATATTTAAATGCAAAAAATGTTTTTCGCCAAACAAAATAGAAGCTATCTCTTTTGTAATAAATGTTTTTCCACATCCACTAGGTCCAACAAGTGTTATTGATAAAGGATATCTATTATCTATCAAATACTTTTCTTTGAGCAAATCAACTATCTTTTCAACAGCTTCATTTTGACCATATATTTTCTTTAAAAGTAAATCTTTTAGATTATTTAAATTTTTATTAAAATTATCTAAAACCGGCATATTTGTTTTATATTCTATTACTTTAAGAATATCTTCTCTTGTAATTTCTATTTTATCGTTATTTTCTTTTAAAGAATGAATCTTTAACTCTAATTCTAACACTGCATTATATTTTTTTTGCAAGAGTAATTTTTCTTTTTTCTTTTCTAAAACTGAAAGTGCATTCTTATTATTTGGCCTTGTCATCTTAGCATGTGCACATACTAAATCGAGTATATCTAATGCTTTATCAGGATTAAACTTATTAAAAATATATTTATCTGAATACATAACAATATCTTCTATGTTTTCACTTGTGATAATTACATTGTGATGTTTTTCATAATCAGATTTAACACTATTAAGAATATATATTGTATCTTTTAAATCGGGTTCTTCTATATAAAGAGTTTGAAATCTTCTATCTAATGCTTTATCTTTATATATAGTATTCTTATATTCTTTATTAGTAGTCGCACCTATTATTTTTATATCTCCCCTAGCTAAGTATGGTTTTAATATATTTGCAGCATCTATTGCACCTTCTGCCCCTCCACAATTAACAATGGTGTGAATTTCATCTATAAATAAAATTATATTCTTATTATTAACAGCTTCTTTTATAATTTTGTTTAATCTTTCTTCAAAATCCCCTCTATATCTTGTGCCTGATATTAATGATCCCGTATCTAAACTTACTATTTTGTATGAACTAAGCATACTAGGTACTTCACCTGAATCTATTTTTCTTGCAAGCTCTTCTACTATAGCGGTTTTTCCAACTCCAGCTTCGCCTATAAGCAATGGATTATTCTTGTTTTTTCTGAGAAGTATTTCTATTATATTATTTATTTCTTTTTCTCGTTTAAATATTTTTTCATCTGGTAGATTGTTATTTAGTATTTTACCTATATTATATAAATATAGATCATTATTATATTCTTTTAAAGGTTTATTTAAAGATTCATATAAATCATCTAAACTTATATTCATATTTAAAAGAATCCTTATACCTACCCCTTCACCTTCTTCAATCATTTCTAGTATCAAATATTCAGTTTTAACTTTAGTGTTTCTTTCTTTTGCATCATCAAGGGAATTACTGATAATTCTTTTTAATAGTGGAGTATATAACGCTACTTCGCTTCTTATTCTCGATTTACCAACAATCTTTATTAAGTTTTCTTTAAAATTGTCATAAAATAACCCATAATTATTTAAAATAGATGTAACATTAGAATTAGATTTTAATACAGCAAGAAGCATATGTTCACTACCAACATATGGATGATTAAGCTCTAACATTTCTTTTTCTGCTTGTTTAAGTATTTTTTTTACTTCCATCTCAAAATCGTTTTTCACATTTTCACCTCATTAATAGTTTATTACTATACTCATAAAAAATTAGTCTTATTTTGGTAATATTTCATAATATTTTATTAGAGGTGAAATTATTGAACGGTACTTATTATCAAAATCCAACTTTTCCAACTGCTAATAACCCAGTAGTTCCTGAAATGAATAATTACACATCAAATATTCAAAATCAAACTGATGATGTAATACTCGATATGGAACAAAGTTACATTGAAAATGTATTAAGACAAAATAAAGGAAAGAAAGTTAGAACATATGTTTCTTTCCCTGATTCATCAGCGTTTAAAGATAAAATATTTGAAGGATATATTAAACAAGCTGCTAGAGATCATTTAGTTATGAAACTACTTGATGAAAAATGGGTTTTAGTGCCAATGATTTATTTGGATTTTGTTGAATTTGAAGAAGAAATTAATTATAATTTCAAATAAAAAAACTGAATAATTCAGCTTTTTTTATTGTTTATTTTCTTCATTTGGTACGTTAACTACATCTGAATTTACTTCAGAAAGTCCAATTGGTGAAGTTGTAGCAGTTGGTGCTGATTGAACATCTTCAACTGGTGCCACTGGCTCTGGTGTTTCTTGTGTAACTGGAGCAAGATCACTTGCGGCAGGTCCTGGAGTTACTTCAGGTGCTTCTGGCATTACTGGAGCCTCAGGCGCAGATGAAGTTTCTGGTACATTTAATTCAGGTGTAGCAGGTGCTTCTGATGCTACTGGAGCCACAACAGGAGCTACAGGCGTATCTGCACTTGGTGTTTGAGTAGTATCAGGTGCAGGTGTTTGATTACTTGCTGCTGCAGCAGGTGCTTCAGCTTTATCTTTATCAATTAAACCATTTTTAGAAACAGGTGCACTTGCATCATATTCTTCTTTCTTTGAATATCCAAGTATTGGATATACGATTCCACCAAATAATACTGCTAGGACAATCCATACAGTTTCTTTATGAAACTTCTTAGACATATTATAAGCAACATTAATATTAGCAAATAAACTAGCAATTCCTCCTACGTATGCAAGTGTACTAACAGAATCACCATTAGAACTTACAAATAATGATGATGCTATCATTAATAGGAACCACCACCAATTAAGGCCAGCTATATCAACTAGGACATAATTGTTATAAATTGGAACAATTGCTTCCCATCCACCTTTTCCACATTTTTTGTATAGTTTTACCATACCGATTAGATAAAATATTGCCCATGCAACGACAATAACACCAATTATTGCTAAAAATATTCCTAGCCCTGCAAGAACAGCGCCACTTCCTTCAGCAAATCCTTCTGGTAAAACAGTAGATTCATAATAATCCATAAAACTTATACTCCTTCCTATTATAATATACTAAAATAAGTATACCAAAATGAATATAATCTGACAAGAAAAAAAGCGCATTAAGCGCTAATTTTATTCAACGATTTCAGATACTGAACCAGCACCTACAGTTCTACCACCTTCACGGATTGAGAACTTAGTACCTTTTTCAAGAGCTACTGGGCTGATTAGTTCTACAGACATTTCAACGTTGTCACCAGGCATAACCATTTCAACACCTTCAGGTAATTCAATTACACCAGTAACGTCAGTTGTTCTGAAATAGAATTGTGGTCTGTATTTTGAGAAGAATGGAGTATGTCTTCCACCTTCTTCTTTAGTTAGTACGTATACTGAAGCTTTGAATTTATGATGAGGAGTAACTGATCCTGGTTTAGCAAGAACTTGTCCTCTTTCAACTTCATCTCTAGCAACACCACGTAGTAATACTCCGGCATTGTCTCCAGCTTCTGCATAGTCTAAGCTTTTTCTAAACATTTCGATACCAGTTGCAACTGTTTTCTTAGTTTCTTTAAGACCAACGATTTCAACTTCATCATTAAGATTTAATTGTCCTCTTTCAACACGTCCTGTAACAACAGTACCACGTCCTGAAATTGTAAATACGTCTTCAATACTCATTAAGAATGGTTTATCAACGTCACGAACTGGATCAGGAATATATTCATCAACTGCGTCCATTAAGTCATGAATAGATTTTTCTGCATCAGCATCTCCTTCAAGAGCTTTAAGTGCAGAACCTCTAATGATAGGACATTCAGTATCAAATCCATATTCTCCAAGTAATTCTCTAGTTTCCATTTCTACTAGATCAATTAGCTCTGGGTCGTCTACTAAATCACATTTGTTTAAGTAAACAACGATTTTAGGAACACCAACTTGACGAGCAAGTAAGATATGTTCTCTAGTTTGGGCCATAGGTCCATCTGTAGCAGCAATAACTAAGATTGCTCCATCCATTTGTGCTGCACCAGTGATCATGTTTTTAACGTAGTCAGCATGTCCTGGACAGTCTACGTGAGCATAATGTCTTTTATCAGTTTCATACTCAACGTGAGCGGTATTGATAGTAATACCACGTTCTCTTTCCTCAGGTGCACTATCGATTTGAGAATAATCTTCAAATTTAGCTTTACCTTCTTTTGAAAGTACCTTAGTAATAGCAGCTGTTAAAGTTGTTTTACCATGGTCTACGTGTCCAATAGTACCTATATTAACATGAGGTTTAGAACGATCAAATTTTTCTCTTGCCATAATATTCTTCCTTTCCTTTTTTCTACTATATTATTTTATCTAATACTTGAATAAATATCAAGTACTATTTTTCTTGAGCGCCGTTTTTCTTTATGATTTCATCGGCGATATTTTTTGGAACTTGTTCATAATGATCAAGTAATGCTGTAAATGTTGCACGTCCTTGTGAACAACTACGAAGTGATGTTGCAAGTCCGAACATTTCTGATAGTGGCATCATTACAGTAATTTGTAAAGCATTACCACGAGATTCTTGTCCCATTGGTTTACCTCTACGACTTGTAAGTTCTCCCATTACAGCTCCCATATATTCTTCTGGTGTTACTGTATCAACCTTCATGATTGGTTCAAGAAGTACTGGACTACATTTTTTAGCGGCATCTTTAAGTGCTAAACTAGCAGCAACTTTAAATGCAGCTTCAGATGAGTCTACTTCGTGGTATGATCCATCATAAAGTGTTGCTTTAACATCTACAACTGGATAACCGGCAATCATACCACCAGCCATAGCTTCTTGTAATCCTTTGTCTGTAACTGGAATGTATTCACGAGGAACTACACCACCAACTACTTCATCAACAAATTCATAACCCTTATCTGGGTTAGGTGCAAAACGTATTCTAACATGTCCGTATTGTCCACGTCCACCAGATTGTTTAATGTATTTACCTTCACATTCAGCTTCTGCAGTAATAGTTTCACGATAAGCAACTTGTGGCTTACCAACATTACATTCAACGCCGAATTCTCTTTTCATTCTTTCAACTTCAACTTCTAAGTGAAGTTCACCCATACCACTAATAACTGTTTGACCAGTTTCAGCATCAGTCTTATATCTAAATGTTGGGTCTTCTTCAGCAAGTTTTTGAAGAGCTACTGCAAATTTATCTTGATCATCTTTTTTCTTTGGTTCAATAGCTTCATCAATAACTGGATCAGGGAATTCCATACCATTCATAATAACAAAATGCTTTTCATCACAAAGTGTATCAGCAGTTGTAGTATTTTTAAGTCCTACTGCAGCAGCTATTTCTCCACAGTATACTTCACTTATTTCTTTTCTTGAATTAGCATGCATCTGTAAGATACGTCCAATTCTTTCTTTAGTGTTTTTAGTACTATTTAGTACATAAGAACCACTTGATAATTTACCAGAGTAAACTCTAAAGAATGCAAGTCTACCAACAAATGGGTCAGTCATTATTTTAAACGCCATTGCCATAAAAGGTTCATTATCACTTGGTTTACGTTTAACTAAGTTACCATCTTTGTCAGTACATTCAATTGATTCAACATCAGTAGGTGCTGGTAAGTAATCTATAACAGCATCTAATGCAAGTTTTACACCAATGTTGAAATGAGCTGTACCACATAATACTGGGAAGAACTTAGCAGCAAGTACACCTTTACGGATAGCGCTTTTAATTTCTTCAACAGTAAGCTCTTCTCCTTCAAGATATTTTTCCATAAGTTCATCATCGAACTCAACAGCTTTTTCAATAAGTTCTAATCTCTTAGTTTCAACAATATCTTTTAAATCATCAGGAATTTCAATTTCAGTCATATTTTCATGTTGTTCTTTATCAAAATGATAGGCTTTTTTACTAACTAAATCAATAATTCCATCAAAATTTCCTTCTGCTCCTATTGGCCATTCAATTGGTGCAAAATTAACTCCCAATCTTTCATCAATAGTTTTTAAAGTATATTCGAAATCTGCACCAATCTTATCCATTTTATTTGCAAATATTAATCTTGGTACATTATATTCAGTAGCTTGCCTCCAAACAGTTTCTGATTGTGGTTCAACACCAGCTTGCGCATCAAGAACCATAATAGAACCATCTAGAACTTTAAGACTTCTTTGAACCTCAACAGTAAAGTCTACGTGTCCTGGGGTATCTATGATATTTAATCTATATCCCTTCCAATGACAAGTAGTGGCAGCACTGGTAATAGTGATACCTCTTTCCTTTTCTTGGTCCATCCAGTCCATTTGTGATTCACCATCATGTGTTTCACCAATTTTGTGTGTTATTCCTGTATGAAATAATACTCTTTCAGTAAAAGTAGTTTTACCAGCATCGATATGTGCCATAATACCGATATTTCTTAATTTATCAATTGATACATCTCTTGCCATCTACTTTCACCTACCATCTAAAGTGTGCAAATGCCTTATTAGCTTCTGCCATCTTATGAGTATCTTCTCTCTTTTTAACGGCTCCACCAACTCCATTTGCAGCATCCATTATTTCCCCTGCTAATTTATTAGCCATTCCTCTTCCAGATCTTAATCTAGAATAATTTACAAGCCAACGAAGTGCTAATGTTTGAGCACGTGAATCACTAACTTCAAGCGGAACTTGAACGTTAGATCCACCAACTCTACGAGATTTAACTTCTAAAGCTGGTTTAATGTTTTCCATTGCTTTAGTAAATACTTCCATTGGATCTTGTTTTGTTTTTTCTTTAATTTGATCAAATGCACCATATAAAATCTTTTCAGCAGTACCTCTTTTACCATCTTTCATAATTTGATTGATAAGTTTAGTAACTAACTTAGAATTATATATAGGATCTGATAAAACTTCACGCTTTTCAGCACGTCTTTTACGCATATTTATCCTCCTTTATCTTAATTTTTTGGTTTTTTAGTTCCGTATTTACTACGTCCTTGTTTACGATCATTAACTCCTTGAGTATCTAGTGTTCCTCTAACAATGTGATAACGTACACCGATAAGGTCTTTAACACGTCCTCCACGAATTAGTACTACACTATGTTCTTGTAAGTTATGTCCTTCACCTGGAATATAAGCATCTACTTCTCTTCCGTTTGATAATCTAACACGAGCATATTTTCTTAAAGCTGAGTTAGGTTTCTTTGGAGTTTTAGTACCAACACGAGTACAAACTCCTCTCATTTGTGGATGATTTGTTTCTGTAGGTTTTCTTTTAAGGCTGTTTAATCCATTGTTTAATGCTGGACTTTTTCCTTTTCTAACCTTTTTGCTTCTTCCTTTTTTTACAAGTTGTGAAATTGTAGGCATATTAACTTCCTTTCTATATACACCACTCCTGGTGTATCAAACTTCTCATAAATCAAGGTTCTACCTGAGGTAGAACCAAAATTAATTGCAAAAATAATATATCATAATAATATATGCTAGTCAAGATGTTTTTTGACTATTTTTCTAATTTTTTTTCATCAAATCCTTCACTTGTATAATTTTTGCATTTTAAATAAGCTTTATATTTACTTACACCTGTTTTATTTGTAATTACAACGTATCCATCACAATCACCAATTTCAGGAGTATAACCATTATTTTTAAGCTCGTTAACTGTCATAACTTTACTTTTTCCCACTTTAGGAAGTAAACCAGGATACTGTCCATAATATTTTTCGGCTTGTTCAACAGTTAAATTTTCAAGTATGTTATTAGCATTATGTGATTTTAAATAAAGGCATATAGCAGTAATTCCTCCTACTAATGCTAACATTATAATCCCCCAACCAATAAGCAACTTATTATTCATCTTTCTTTTTACCTTCCTCTGGTCTCATAGTTGGGAACAAAATAACTTCTTGAATAGATTCTTGTTCTGTTAAAAGCATAACAAATCTATCAATTCCGTATCCGATTCCTCCTGCAGGCGGCATACCATATTCAAGAGCTTCTACAAAGTCCATATCGATATCATTAGCTTCTTCGTTACCTAAATCTCTTTCTTTAATTTGAGCTTCAAATCTTTCTAACTGATCAATTGGATCATTTAATTCTGTATAAGCATTTGCAAACTCTTTACCACCGATAAATAATTCAAATCTTTGAGTAAATCTAGGATCATCTTTATCCTTTTTAGTAAGAGGACTAATCTCGATTGGATGACCATATAAGAATGTTGGTTCTATTAAAGTATCTTCAACATATTCTTCAAAGAATTTATTTATTATATGTCCATATTGTTTTTCATGATCTAATAATTCTATATGATGCTCTTCTGCAAGCTTAATACATTCATTAACATCAGTAATTGCTTTAAAATCTATACCTGTTTTTTCTTTAATTGCGTCTGTCATAGATATTTTTTTAAATGGTTTAGATAAATCTATTTCATTTCCATACCAATTAAACTTAGTTTTACCAACCGCTTCTTTAGCAACATATCTATACATACGTTCAGTTTGATCCATCATACCATCTAAATTAGAATATGCTTTATATGCTTCCATTATAGTAAATTCAGGATTATGTCTAGGATCCATTCCTTCATTTCTAAATGCTCTTCCTATTTCATAAACTGATTCCATACCACCAACAAGTAGTCTTTTTAGTGGTAACTCTAGTGCAATACGCAAATACATATCTAAATCAAGAGTATTATGATGAGTAATAAATGGTCTAGCACTAGCACCAGTAAGCAATGTGCTAAGTATTGGTGTTTCTACCTCCACATAACCTTCTTGTTCCATAAATTCTTGAATTTTACGAATAATTTTAGGTCTTAAGAATGCAATTCTTTTTGACTCTTCATTCATTATTAAATCTACATATCTTCTTCTAAATCTTTCTTCAATATCGGTTAACCCATGGAATTTTTCTGGTAATGGTTTTAATGCCTTAACTAGATGAGTATACTCTAAACATTTAATAGTTACTTCATCAGTTCTAGTTTTCATTACTTTACCCTTAACTCCAATAATATCTCCTATATCAGCCGTTTTAAATAAAGCATATGTATCTTCACCAACATCATTAATTGAAATATATATTTGAATTTTACCAGTTTTATCTTGAATAGATATAAATGATGCTTTACCCATTTTTCTAATAAACATTATTCTTCCTGCTACGGTTACAATATCTTCTCTTGATTCAAAATCATCATGAGGGATATCTTTAAATTTATCTTTTATTTCAGCAGCAAAAGAATCTCTTTTAAAAGCATCTCCAAAAGGATCCATATTTAGTTCTTTAAATTTTTCTAATTTTCCTCTTCTAACTAATTCTTGTTCTGTAAATTTTCTTTCCATCTTTCTTCCCTCATTTCTCGTTTATTATATGATAAGAACAAAAAAAAAGCAATATTGCTTTTTTAATTAAAGTTAATAAGGCTTAACCCATCAACTTTATTTCCGTTTGATTTAACCTCAAAATGTAAATGTGATCCTGTTGAACTACCTGTAGAACCAACATAACCAATTATTGTTCCTTTTATTGCATTAGCTCCTTGGCTAATGTTTAATTTGCTTAAATGGGCATATCTTATTTCGTAAGTTGCACCATTATTTAAGCAAGTCTGTATTATTTCATTACCATAACCACCATTATAACCATATGAGGCTTCATTTATAGTACCATCACATACAGCATAAATTGGAGTTCCAGTTGGTGCAGCTATATCCCAAGCAGCATGTTTTTCATAACTTCTTTGTTCCATAAATACACTTGTAAATGTTGATGATCCCATTGGAAGTGGATACATAAATGGTTTTGATTGATTTAAATCAACTTGGTCTGAACCATCTACATATTCCTGGGCACATACATATAAATTTTTATATTTATCTTTTTTACATACATTACTGATTAATTCCTCTTTATTTGTTTGAGGATTTAAATTATCATCATAAATTTCATTAAAAGATAAAGCGTTATTAGCATTATAAAAATACATTATTCTACTAAGAGATACATAACCTTGTCCATTTTTTAATTTATTATTTAACACACTTAAATATGTTTTTGATATATATCTACTTGTTAATACGTAATTATCTATAACATTATATTCTGTTTTATCTTGCTCTATTGATTCATCTACTATAGATTCCTCTATTTTTTGTTCATTATTTGCATTCTTTTTAGCATTATTAACGGTTTTAACACTTGTTAAATATGCTTCACTACTTTGTCCAACAAGAGATTTTAATCTACTAGTTTGAACGCAGACAACTAATATTAAAAGGACTATTAAAACACCGGCAGAAAGTACATATCTTTCCTTTTCCATGGCATATCCCCCCTTCAAATGCCGCATATCATACCATATTTAGCTAAAAAATGCAAATTTTGACTCAAAATCAATGAAAAAAAGCACTCATTTTGAATGCTTATCTATTCGCTCTAAATCTAGCTTGAGGATCAAGTATTTTCTTTCTCATTCTAATGCTATCCGGTGTTATTTCTACGTATTCATCTTCTTCTATAAATTCAAGAGCTTCTTCTAAGCTGAAAGTTCTTGGATTAACTAGAGCAATTGCATCATCAGCACTCTTACTTCTAGTATTAGTCATTTCTTTATTTTTACATGGATTAACATTTAGATCATTATCTCTACTATGTAATCCTATAATCATACCTACATAAACATCAGTTTGAGGTCCTACAAATAAAGTTCCCCTATCCTGTAAATTATATAGTGAAAAACCAAGAGTTTTGCCATTTTCCATACTTACAAGTACTCCATTTTTTCTAGTTTGAAGCATACCGGCATAAGGTTTATATTCATCAAAACTTCTTATCATAGTTCCTTCACCCTTAGTATTAGTTATAAAGTTACTTCTATAACCTATTAAACCTCTAGTTGGTGCAGAAAATTCTAAATGAGTAAAACTTTCAGAATCACTATTCATCATAAGAAGTAATCCTTTTCTTTCTTGTAAATCACTTATTACAGTACTAGCATACTCATCAGGACAAGTAATAATTACTTTTTCAAACGGTTCACATTTTTCTCCATTTATTTCTTCTATTAATACTTCTGGTTTACTTACGCATAATTCATAACCTTCTCTACGCATGTTTTCAAGCAGTATTGATAAATGTAATTCTCCTCTACCACTTACTTTAAACCCATCAGATCCTGGAAGTTCTTCTACTTCAAGTCCTACATTTGTTTCAAGTTCTCTTTCAAGTCTATCTTTTATATGTCTGCTTGTTAAGAACTTACCAGACCTTCCTGCGAATGGTCCGCTGTTAACTAAGAAGTTCATTGAAAGAGTTGGTTTTTCTATTTCTATTGGAGGAAGTGGGTTATTAACTCCTTTTTCACAAACAGTATCTCCTATAGATATATGAGAACATCCTGCTATTGTAACTATATCTCCAAAAAAAGCTTCTTTTTTTTCTACTCTTTTTATTCCTTCTTCAACATATAATTTTGTTACTTTAAAATCCGTTACTTCTCCGTCATTTTTTACAAGAGTTACATTATCTCCAAGCTTAATAGAACCTTTGTTAATTCTACCAATACCTAGTCTACCTATATAATCATCATAATCTAGGTTTGATATTTGAAGTTGAAGGGAATCATCTTTATTTCCTTCAAAAGGCTTACATTTTTCTATTATAGTTTCAAGTAATGGTTCTATAGAATTAGATTCTTCATCTAAACTCCTTTTAGCAATCCCTTCTCTTGCTGTTCCATATATTATTGGAAATTCTAATTGTTCATCAGTAGCATTTAACTCACAGAATAAATCAAAAGTCATATCAACAACTGCTTCAGGTCTTGCATCTTTTTTATCAATCTTATTAATAAACAAAATTGGCTTTAGATTTTGCTCTAATGCTTTTTTTAATACAAATCTTGTTTGAGGCATTGGTCCTTCAGCGGCATCCACTATTAAAACCGCTGTGTCAACAGTTCTTATAACACGTTCAACTTCAGAAGAAAAGTCTGCATGCCCTGGAGTATCTACTATATTTATTTTATAATCTTTATATTTTATAGAACAATTTTTAGAATAAATTGTAATTCCTCTTTCTCTTTCAAGATCGTTTGAATCCATTACTTGGCTTTCAACTTCTTCGTTATCTCTAAAAACACCGTTTTGTGATAATAGTGCGTCTACAAGAGTTGATTTACCAGCATCTACGTGTGCGATTACTGCTATATTTATTATTTTGTCCATTAGTTTCACTTCTTTCGCTGTTAAGATAATAATACATATAAATTAAAAATGCAAGGAAAAATTATTATTTTTCTTTTTTATAAATATTGTTATTGTAAAAAGAATTAAACCAACAAGCATATATATAATATCCATCTTAAAAATATTTGATGGAATATTTACCTTTTGTAAAATTAAATCTATTAAATAATTCTTATTAATACTCATCAAATATACACTACCAATGAGTATTATTAAAGAGGAGATGATTATACTTATGCTAAACAAATAAAAACTTTTATTAAATTCAAAATATCTAATAGCACTAACTAAAACCAAAACAACAATCCCAACATTTATCAAAAAATACACAGAATTATTATGTATAAAATTATTAATTCCACGCACTTTAATGACATTTTCGTATTTTAAGTCTATTTTGTTTTTTAAGTTATTATATACTCTTTTTTCTGCTTTTGGCATTAAACTATATGAAACAGTTGGATAGCTTCTTTTGTAAAAAATATAGTTTTTATAATCTTCTAAATAATTAAGCATATCTTCTTTATACTCAATTTCATCACTTATTAAATATTCATATATATCACTAGTACTAACCATATTAGAAACATTAATATTATTAACTTTTATAAACGTTAAAACAAAATGAATAGATATAAACATAATAAACATGAAAAATAAAAAGGAAGTAATAATACTTCCTAATATCTTTTTAATTGTTATCAAAGTAACCACCATTTTTATTATTGGTATAAAACAATTATTTATTCCTTATTTTTTTAATAGCATCTTCGCCATAAATATAGTCTATTACATAAGTTAATATAAATATTAATATAAAATCTATACCTAAAGTCATAATATAATTAAGAACTATATTATTGGTTATGATTAGTGGTTTATATCTTTTAATAAATAAAAGCATAAATAAATCTATGATTGGTACGATGATTGCAAAGGCAAGAGCATCTTTTTTATACATTGTTTTTCTCTTTTGTTTGTCTTCAACTGGTAAATCTAATCCAAGAATAGTTTTACATTCTTTATCGCTAGTACTTTTCTCTTCTACTTTTGTTTCTTTAGCTGGTAAGATTATTTCATCTTTTTCAATTGTAGGTTCATCTTCTGGTATTTCGATTTTATCTACCATTTCTTCTATAGTTTCTACTTTTACTGATTCGACAAGCTTTTCTTCCATGGTTTCTTCTTCAGGAAAAACAGCTTCAGTTTTAATATCTTTTACTTCTTTTACTTTTGGAGTAGTTTTTTTAGTTGTACCACTCTTTGCAGTTGCCCCATTCTTAGTAGATGTAGTTTTCTTAGTAGATGTAGTTTTCTTAGTAGAACTTTTCTTAGCTGTTGTTGTTTTTTTCGCAGAAGTACTTTTTTTAGTAGTGCTTGCGCTTTTTTTAGTTTGTGACTTACCGCTTGCATTTGATGAAGCTTTCTTTGCTGTTGTTTTTTTAGTAGTGCTACTCTTTGTTGCAGTAGAACTTTTTTTAGCTTGCGTTTTTTTCTTTCCACTCGTCGTATTTGTTTTCTTTTTTACTTCTTCGTTTGCCATATTCTATCACCAAACTAATTATAACACGGGTAAGATTTTATGTAAAACATATTTTTATAAAACAAACTGGGAATTGTAAAGGTCAGCATAAAAACCTTTTTTCTTCATAAGCTCATCATGAGTACCTTGTTCAATAATATTACCATCGTTCATAACAAGAATTAAATCAGCATTTTTTATTGTCGATAATCTATGGGCAATTATAAATGATGTCCTATCCTCCATAAGTTTATCCATTGCACTTTGAACTAACTCTTCTGTTCTAGTATCTACATTACTAGTCGCTTCATCAAGTATTAAAAATGGTGTATATTTAGCCATTCCTCTAGCAATAGTTAGAAGTTGTTTTTCTCCTGATGAAACACTTTCACTTTCAGTTAATTTTGAATCATAACTATTAGATAATGTTTTTATAAAGTGATCTATACCTACTACTTTGCATATTTCTTTTATGTCTTTATCACTTATATCTTTGTTATTGTATTTAATGTTTTCCTTTACTGTTCCATCAAATAACCATGTATCTTGTAAAACCATAGTAAATAACTTATGGATATTATCTCTTTTTAATTCCTTTATAGATATTCCATCTATTATAATATCTCCTTTATCTATATCATAGAATTTCATAAGAAGATTAACCATCGTAGTTTTTCCGGCACCTGTTGGACCAACTATAGCTATTTTTTGGCCAGCTTTTACTTTTGCATTAAAGTTTTTAATCGTATATTTTTCATTTCCATCATATTTAAATGATACGTTTCTAAATTCAATGTTTCCTTTAGCATCTTTAACATCCAATTTTTTAGTTAATTCATCTTCATTTGGCATTTCTTCTTCGTCTAAAAATTCAAATACTCTTTCACTTGCCGCAGCGGTTGATTGCATCGTATTTAGCCCTTGTGCGATTTGTGACAACGGAGATGTAAACATTCTTACATAAGTTATAAATGCTACAATAACACCAAAACTAATTTTATTATCCATTGTTAAAAGTGCTCCAACAATACATACTGCCACATATCCAAAATTTCCAATAAATCCCATCATAGGAGGCATAAGTCCTGATAAAAATTGACTCTTTCTATTCGCTTCATAAACACTTTTATTATATTTATCGAACTTTTCATCAGATTGTTTTTTACCATTATATACTTTAACAACATTTAATCCTGAATATACT
Source organism: uncultured Erysipelotrichaceae bacterium (assembly GCA_902795215.1). Classification (GTDB taxonomy): domain Bacteria; phylum Bacillota_I; class Bacilli_A; order RF39; family UBA660; genus RUG11867. Next base: position 20,607 of record CADBKG010000009.1, read on the forward strand.
TCTTCTATGTGACTATTTAGTTTACCGAGTTCTCTTTGCCTATCTTCAAAATACTTTTGAGATTTACCAAGTATGATAAACATAAAGACAAAACCAATTAAACTAGAACCTATAGCAGTGAATGCTAAAATATAATTTGTATAAAACATCATTATAATAGTTCCAATAAATAAAGTAAGCGCACTGACAAGTGATGCTAGAGATTGATTCATAGATTGCGCTACTGTATCTATATCATTTGTTACTCTAGATAAAATATCACCGGTTTGATTTTTATCAAAATATTTAAGTGGTAATCGATTAATTTTGTTTGTTATTTTATTTCTTAAATCTTTTGCAAAATTATTTGATACAACTGCCATAATAAGTTGTTCAAAATAAGTAAATAATGCACTTAGTATATATAAAGATGCAAGAAACATAGCAATTCTTTTTATGTTTTTCATATTCATAGTTGGTCTTATAACAGTTTGAATACTAAGTGGTGCTTCATCTATTTTTTTATACATTTCTTCATAAGAAGATTTATTATCCATATTACTCATTAATTTAATAAACTTAGCTTGATCACTTGCACTTATAGTTGTTTTACCAATTTTAAATGATTCAAAAACTATTTCTTCATTGTTCTCATTTAAATCAATATCTAAAAATTTTTGTGATTGTAATTTAGAAATAAAATCTATCAAGTTAATTTTATCGATTGTATTAATTGATTTACCGTTATATTTTGTCGTTGGTAATATTATACTTTGTATACTTGCAGGCAAATCAAGTGTTCTTTTTAGGATTGTTTTTTTATCTCCATTTAAATATCTATTAAAAGCTTCTTTTTCTTCATCAGATATTTTATCTGAATACATGATTTTTGCAATTGTTTCATTAGTTAAATCTATTTTTATTACATTATTAATAATATTTGTTACTTTTTCTTCGTTTAAAGAGCTTTGTATATTTTGACTAATAATCTCAATATTTTCGGTTTTAACTATTAATCCTTTTTGTATTTCATCAGTTAAATCTGATAATTTATTAGGCGCAAAAATTGATAAAATAGATCCAAACATTGCAAGTATCAAGGAAACAATAATTAATACTTTAAAGCCTTTTAATTCCTTAAATAATCTTTTAATTGCTTCAGTAAAATTTTTAGCTCTTTCATTTTCTCTTCTAGGTCCGTTATGCATTTTCAAGTTCCCCTTTCGATAGTTGTGATAGAGCTATTTCTTGATAGACCTCACATGATTTAAGCAGTTCTTTATGAGTTCCAATACCAACACATTTACCTTTATCTAATACTACTATTTTATCAGCATTCATTATTGTTCCAATTCTTTGAGCAACTATTAAAAAGATGGAATCTTTAGCATATTTTTTTAAATTCTTTCTTAATTTTGCATCTGTTTTATAATCTAATGCTGAGAATGTATCATCAAAAATATATATTTCTGGGTTTCTAGCTATCGCTCTTGCAATAGATATTCTTTGTTTTTGTCCACCTGAAATATTTGTTCCACTAGCTGCTATTAAAGAATCATATCCATCATCCATTTTTTCAACAAATTCTTTAGCTTCTGCAACTTTGATTGCTTCTTTTATTTTTTTATCATCTATTATTTCTTTTGATTCTCCATATGAAACATTTTCTTTAATAGTTCCATTAAATATTACTGCTTTTTGAGGAACGTATCCAAGTTTGTTATTTAAGGTTTTAAAATCGTATTCTTTAACATTTATGCCATCAACTAGAACTTCCCCTTTTGTAGCATCATAAAATCTCGGTATTAAATTTACAAGAGTTGATTTTCCTGAACCAGTCGATCCTATAAAAGCAACTGTTTCTCCTTTTTTAGCAGTAAAACTTATATCTCTTAATATGTATTCTTCTGCATCAGGATATTTAAAGGAAACATTTTTAAATTCAACTGTTCCTTCTTCTTTTAATTTAGTTATATTTCCTTTTTTAATCTTTATATCAGTATCTAATACATCATTAATTCTTGATGCAGAAACCTTTGCTCTTGGTAATATCATAAAAATCATCGCAAGCATCAAGAAGGACATAATTATTTGCATTGCATATGAAGAGAATACTATCATATCTCCAAATATTTTTATTTTTTCAGAAAGCATTGCACCTTCTATTATCTTTGCCCCTATAAAATATATAGATAATGTTAAAAAGTACATTACTAAATACATTATAGGTGAAAATAATGCAAATCTTTTTTGAACAAAAAGTTGCGTACCAGTTAAATCATCATTAACTGATGAAAATTTTTCCTCTTGAAATTTTTCTGCATTAAAAGCCCTAACAACTCTTATTCCATTTAATTGTTCTCTAGTTATTCCGTTAACTCTATCTGTTAGTTTTTGTAATTTTTTAAACTTTGGCACTACCATAAGCATAGTAATAATTACCATACTAAGAAGTATTACTACCGCTACAGCAGTGATTAAACTCCATTCAAATGATTTGTTAGATATTTTAGTAATAGCCCATACTGCAGTAACCGGTGATTTAATAAGCATCTGCATTCCAAATGCTAAAAACATCATTATTTGAGTTATATCATTAGTAGTTCTTGTTATTAAACTGCTTGTATTAAAACTTTTAATATCATCTATACTTAGTTTTTCTATTTTATTAAATAATTTCTTTCTAGTATGTAATGAAAATGATGCTGACACATTTGCAACTAAATATCCGACTACTACTGCAGACAAAAATGATCCAAAAGCACATAAAATCATGTAGCCACCATTTTTTAGGATTTCACTCATTTTACTGCCTTCAGTTTGAACAAGTATAGTAATTTCTGACATATAATCTGGCATTTTTAGTTCTAACCATACTTGAACTATAATAAATATTCCTGCAATAAATGCAAAAATATAATCTCTCTTTTTTAAATTTTTAAATAGTTTAAACATTTATTCTCCTTTCTTTTTGCAAAAAATATATTTTTGCAGTCTCTATATTTTATTTGATGCATAGATATATTATAACTTTATAAAGTTTTTGTCAAATTAAAAAAGGCTTTATTTTAAGCCTTCTTCTTATTTTTTTGATTTGCTACTTTTTTTAGTATTATTACTTTTCTTTGATGATGATTTTTTAGTAGTCTTTTTCTTGTTATTTGCGCTTGCTGCTTTTTTAGGTTCTTCTTTTACTTCTTTTTTAACTTCCTTTTTTACTTCTTTAACTGCAGCTTCTTTTTTTACTGGTTCTTCTTTTACTTCTGGACTATCAGTTTTTGTTAAGAAGATATAAACAAGGAATACTAGAATAGGAATAATTACCCATAATGCATCATTTTTCTTTGATGGTTCATCTTGTAATTTCATTACATCGAATCTTTCGCTTACTTTTTGTTTGTACATTTTGTCAATTGTATCAGTGATTGTTTTCTTATCACTTTCTTGGAATCCAACGATAGTTGTATCACCAATTATAACAAATGGTACAGAACCTTGTTCTACTTCTGCGCCTAGTTTTTCTGCAACTTTAACTTGTAAGCTTCCATTATCAGAATTGTTCCAAACTTCATAAGAACGCATTTTAAATTTAGAACCATATTCCTTTACTATAGAGTTAATATATTCTAAAAACTCTAAGCAGTGTGAACATCCTTGTCCTCTAAACATGTAGATAACAACTTGATCATCAGTTTCTTTGTAATTAGCATCTGCTATTTTAATTTCTTCTGCAGCAAGTGTATCTTTAAGATTAGCTGATGTACCCATACTACTTAGGTCTTCTGCTTTATTTGATCCACGGAATGATACAAATAGTAATAACCCCACAAGAACCGCTACTATTAAACCAACTATTACATTTTTTTTCATTTTGTCTTTCCTTTCCAATACTATTGTATCACAAAAACATACATAAATACAAACAAAAAAGCCCAAAATATGGGCTTTATATTCTAATGGTGGAGGATGTGGGACTCGAACCCGCGACCCCCTGCGTGCAGGGCAGGTGCTCTAAGCCAACTGAGCTAATCCCCCAGGAACAATGATTATTCTACCATAACAAATAGAGATAATCAAGTTTTTTTTACTTTTCTTCGTAATTATTTTTAGTTTTGATTAAACCTTTTTCTAGTTCTTCCATTGCTTTACCTATATCCTTTTTGCTTTTATAGTCTTCCATAGGTAGCTGATAATTTTTGTAATCATGCATTTCTTTACTTCTAGTAGAAATAACATGAACAAGTTCATATTTAGAAGTAACTATATTTAATAGTTTATCAATTGACGGAAAAATCATTTATATCACCCTCTACAATATAATCTTAACAAATAAACAAAAGATTAATCAAGAAAATCGATATTAGTTGACACAAAATTATACATTTTCAAATTAAAAAGTAGTAAAAACTACTTTTAGAAATTTTGACATCCACATTCATACTCATTTGTACAAACATTTTCTTCACACTCAGTATAGCATGGAGTATAGAAATGTTTATAAACATGATGATTAATAATCTTTGTATTAATAGGTATGATATGTGGTACTCTATAACAGAATTCTCTATTAACTACTCTTTCTTGTGGACATTCATATACAGGATCCATCATACAACAGCAGTTATTACTTGCAAAAGAATTGTTTGGCATTCCACTTGCAGGCATCGTTCCCATTTTATCAAAACATCTTTTTGTTTTATACATAAATCGCACTTTCCTTTCTAGTGTATTTTATGTATCTTTTAAAAGATGTTATAGGTGTTTTACCTTAAAATGGTAATTTCATATTACCGTTAGACATTTGTTTCATCATAGTTTTCATTTGTTCAAATTGTTTTAATAATCTATTTATTTCTTCTACACTTCTACCAGAACCTGAAGCTATTCTTTTTTTTCTAGAAAATTTAAGTATTTCAGGATGTCTTCTTTCATATGGAGTCATAGAAAGTATTATTGCTTCTAGATGTGCCATATCTTTTGGATCAACAGTTATATCACCTAGTCCCATTTTTCTAGCCCCTGGAATAAGTTTCATTAAATTCTCAAGTGGACCCATCTTTTTTATTTGTTTTAAATTAGTAAGAAAATCTTCCAAGTCGTACTTGCCTTTTTTCATTTTTCTAGCTAGGGTTTCAGCTTCGTCGATATCAATTGATTCCTCTACTTTTTCAGCGATAGATAAAATGTCACCCATATCTAAAATTCTATCAGCCATTCTTTTTGGATCAAATGAAGATAATCCATCCATCTTTTCAGAATCACCAACAAATTTAATTGGAACATTTGTTAAGTGTCTAACCGATAAAGCGACACCACCTTTTGTATTACCATCAAGCTTTGTTAGTATTGCGCCTGTAAGGTTAAGCTTTTCATTAAATCCTCTTATTACATTTATAGCATCTTGACCAATCATAGCATCTATTACAAGTAAAGTTTCATGAGGATTAAATTCATCACTTATAGATTTTAACTCATCCATTAGTTTTTCATCTATTTGTATTCTACCTGCAGTATCTATAATTATAAAGTCATTTTTATTTTCTTTAGCATATTCTAATGCTTCTTTTATAATATCATTAACTTTTGCATCTGTACCCTTATCAAATACTGGAACATTTAAACTCTTTCCTATTGATTTTAACTGATCTATAGCTGCAGGTCTATAAATATCACATGCGACTAATAAAGGGTTTTTATTTTCTTTTTTTCTTACATAATTTGCAAGTTTTCCAGCTGTTGTAGTTTTACCACTACCTTGAAGCCCACAAAGCATAATTATTGTAGGATTCTTTTTAGTTTCAAGTGGAGCACTTTCCCCACCGAGCAATTCGATTAATTTATCCCTTACTATTTTAATAAATAATTCATCTGGCTTAATACTTTTAGATACTTCTGCACCTAATGCTTCTTCTTTAACACTTTTTACAAATTCTTTTACTACCTCATAGTTAACATCTGCTTCAAGCAAGGCCATTCTTATTTCTCTTACAGCTTCATCAATGTTTTCTTCTGTAATTTTTCCCATGCCCTTAATATTCTTTATTGCATTATTAATTCTATCTCCTAAATATTCAAACATATTTATCACCACTTAATAGTATATAAAAAAAATCAAAATAACGCTAGACTTTTCGTTATTTTGATTTAAATTCTTTTCCATCAATTATTTTTTGATTATAATACTCACTTTTCTTTTCAAATTCATCATCTACTTTTTCCTTGCCGTATTTTTCAACAAGAGTTTTCTTACCAGAATATAGATTAGTTCCAAGTGCAAGTCTATCACCATCAATTGTATAACCTAAACTTGCAAGTGTAGTTGGGAATAAATCCATAGTACTGAATAATCTGTTTTTACTATTTTGATCAGGAATAGCAGAATTTATAAATAAGTTATAAACTGTTCTCTCATAATTCTCATCTATATTTTCAAAATAATCATTATTCATATGAAGGTGATCACCAACTATTACAATAGTTGTATTTTCATAAAAATCTTGTTTTTGAATCCAATAAACAAGTTTTGCAACATCAGAAACGTTACAAGAAATTACATTTGATAATTGATCATCATATTTTATAGGACAATATGATTCTAAATATCCATCGGTTGCATGTGTGTCAGTTGTTAAAAGAGAGAAGTTAAAAGGTTTATCTTCTTTTGAAAGTCTTTTTATCTCTTCTTTTGCATACTCAAATAATTTAGAATCTTCGAATCCCCACCATACATAATAATCTTCATCTATTTTTCCTTTTTCAATAGCTGTTTCATAATCATATATATCATAATCACCATGCTCTTCTAAGTATTGATCTCTATTAGCAAACCCTTTATAAGAGCCCATCATAAACATTTGATTATAGCCATCTTCCTTAAGTATTTCTGCAAGAGCATAATCACCTTTTAAAAAGTAATTAAAGAAGTTGAAATTTACGGCATATGAACTAATCTTGGTCGGTATACCAGAAGTCTGAGCTACAATACCAGCGACAGTATAACCAAGCTTATCTATTTGAACAGCTCCACCAAATTTATCAGTATTTGAAAAATTAGTATTTTGTTTCGTTAAAGGAGTTAATCCACTCATATAATTGTAGTCGAATCCTCCGCCTAAATTTTTAGAAAAATATGTGCTTTCTAGAGATTCTACGTACAAATATATTAAGTTCCTTTTTTTGGCTGGTGAAGTTATTTCAACAGATTTCGGATCAACATAGTTTTCTTCTATAAAAGTAGAAACAAAAATCTGTTCTTTTATATAGTCAAAAACACCAAATCTATTAATAGAATAGTAAATATTAAAAAATAAAACACTTATTATTAATATTTTCATACTATAATTTAGTACTAAATATGGTATTCTTAATCTAATATTTCTTTCTCTTAAAGTAAATCCAAATATTAAATCTCTATCTCTAATGACTTTAAAAAATACTTTTGTAATTATAAAGAATATTACCCCATACGATAATGCAGGTATTAATACTTGATATATAAATCTATCAACAGCTTCCCCTGCTGTTGTAACTATAGGTGAAAAAAGCTGGAAAATAATCTCTTCAAAGCTTATTTCCCCATAATACCTAACTGCCCATTTCGAAGCAGATATTATAAAAAATATTAAGAAAAGTCCTAGAAAAAGAAAAATATTTTTAATTATCTTTTTTCTTCTTAACTTTCTTTCCATCTTGTTTTGGTTCCAATCTAATATACATTTTTAAGTTATCTTTAATTACCCTTTCAAAAGTTGGTAATACTAAAGATATTATAGTAGCAATTGCAATATATTTCATTGCAAAATGTGCACTATATGGTTGTTCTATTAAAAAATAATCTTCTCTATGAGTTAATACTAAAAATATCATCATTAAAAAATTAACAACTAACACATATTTTAAGTACTTAACTATTTGAAATTTTATATCCTTCTTTTTATCATCACCCTGAATTGCAAATAGTTCAGGAAGAAAAAAACATATTATCTTAAACATAATTTACCTCGCCCTAAAAAATTGTATCATACTTCACATAAAAAAACAAACGAAGTTATTTTTTGACTTGTTATTTTATTTTATTATGTTATACTAACTATAGAAAATTTATGGAGGTTATTATGGAATTAAAAGGAAGCAAAACAGAAGCTAACTTAATGGCAGCTTTCGCTGGTGAAAGTCAGGCTAGAAACAAATACACTTACTTTGCTAGCAAAGCTAAAAAAGAAGGTTATGAACAAATTGCAGCAATATTTGAAGAAACTGCAAATAATGAAAAAGAACATGCTAAAATGTGGTTTAAAGAATTAAATGGTGGTGATATTCCTACTACTACTGATAATTTATTAGCTGCAGCTGAAGGTGAAAACTATGAATGGACTGATATGTATGAAGAGTTTGCAAAAACTGCTGAAGAAGAAGGTTTCACTGCACTAGCTAAAAAATTCAGAATGGTTGGAGAAATTGAAAAACACCACGAAGAAAGATATCGTAAACTTCTTAAAAATATTGAAGATGAAGTAGTATTTTCTAAAGAAGGAGATGCAATTTGGATTTGTAGAAATTGTGGACATATCGTTGTTGGAAAGAAAGCTCCTGAAGTTTGTCCAGTATGTGCTCATCCAAAAAGCTTCTTTGAAGTTAAAGCTGAAAACTATTAAAAAAAAACGAGATATCTCGTTTTTTTATTGCTCTACTTCTGTAGATATCCAATAATAATTTCCATCTTGCTTTTTAAAAGTGTGTTTAAATGTAGCAAGATTATCTGATCTATCAACTATAGTATCAGCCATGTTTTTCAAAGTACTACTTCCATTTGCACCTGGACATATAGTATCTTTTTTACAGTCTGAATCTGTACATTCATCACATTCTACTATAACATCTTCTGAATCAATATATTTCATGCATCCATTGTATATACCATTTCCAGTACAATATGCGGCATTATCATAAATATAAATGTAATCTCCTTCTTGCTCAGCTTTTGTCATTTTAGAACTTATTGATCCAGCATCTTCACCATTACATGTTATTGCCCATTTACCATCATAACTTTCAAAAGTATATTTTGGATATAATTTGAATATATTACTATCTGGGTTACTTGAATTATATAAAGGTAAATCATATTTTATGGTAGTATTGAATTTTTGATTAACATAACTATTAAAATCATCTTTGTTGATATATACACTTGTTTCATCACTTGGCGCACCACAAATATTATTAGGTAGTTTTACATTATTTTCATTAACATAGCTTAATAATGCAAATCTAATAAATCTTTCATCATCAGTTCTATCTGAAGTAATCTTCTCTTGATAATAGAGCCCTGTATTATTATCACTAGTTATTAATGAATCATGAAGTGTTTTAGCAATATCTGTTGTTGTAATATCTTCTTTTTCTAGTTTGCTTTCTATAGATTCAGCTTCTTTTTGTGATGATGTAAATACCTTATCATATAAAATGTAACCTACTAAACCAAGTATTATTATAAGCAATACAATAAATAACCAAGTGTTCCCTTTCTTTTTTTCTGTCTCTTCCATTTTATCCTCCATTCTATATAAATTATAAAATAGAATTTTTATAATATCAACAAAAAAACGAGTCCTACTCGTTTTCTTTTTCACCCTTATATTCTACAACTGAAATATCATTTATAATAGCTTGTTTTTCATCATTTCTTATATTTATGCTAGCTATTACACTTACTAAATCTTCTTCTTTAAATAATTCAAGTAGATAATTTTTTTTAGGGAATATTACACATTCTATACTAGACGATTCATCACTTATACTTATAAATGCCATTTTTTCTCCGGTTTTGGTGTTGATAACTTTTAACTTATCAACAAGTCCAACGAATTTAACAGTCTTTCCCACATATTTTCCTGTATCATATATTCTAATCATGCCTTCTTCTCTTGCTTTAATAGCAGGGTGTTCACTTATGTAAAAACCAAATAATTCTTTTTCGTTTATTTCTTCATCAAGTCTTGTGCTTTTTACTATTTCTGGTTTCATAATTAAACTTTCATCTAAGTTTTCACATAATTCTAAATAGGTTATTGCACTATCTATATTTTCAAGCAGTGTATTTCTAGAATATCCAAAATCATCCATTGCACCAGCATTAATTAAAAGTTCTATATTTATTCTATTAACACCTTTATTGTAATTCTTTTTAAAGAAATCAAAGAAATCTTCATAAGGCTTATTATTATAAATAGTTTCACATACATTAGTACCAATATTTTTAATAATGCTTAGTGGTAATATTATAGTATCTTTATCTCTAACATATTTTATTTCGCTTAAGTTTATATTTGGTTTTATTATTTTTAAACCTTTTTCTCTAGATACCTTTATTATATCTTTTATTTTTGTTTCGCTAGATGCATTTAAATTAAGAAGACTCATATCAAAATATTCTTTATAATTAGCTTTTAAATATGCAATCTTATAACCTAAACTAGCATATGCAACTGAATGTGATTTATTAAAACCATAATTTGCAAACCTTAAAATCATATCATATACATTTATGGCTTCTTCTTTTTTATATCCTTTACTAATTGCTCTATTTATAAAAGTATCTCTTTCTTTAGTAAGTACTTCTTTTTTCTTTTTACTCATGGCTCTTCTAATGTTGTCTGCTTCTGCAAAGGAATAACCACCCATTAAAGAAAGTATTTTCATTATTTGTTCTTGATATACAATTATTCCATAAGTATCTTCTAATATATCTTTTAAATCTTTATTTATATACGTAATTTGTTTTTTACCTTTTTTTCTATCAATGTATTCATCAATATATTTCATAGGCCCTGGTCTAAACAAAGCATTCGCTGCGACTAAATCATCAAATTTAGATGGTTCTAATTTTTTTAAGAAGTTTTTCATACCCATACTTTCAAATTGGAATATATCATCTGTATTACCACTTCTAAACAACTTGTATGTATTTTCATCATCAAGTGGTATTTTGTTAATACTAAAGTCTTTGTTTTTTTCACTTATTAGATCAACTATATTATGCATTATAGTTAAATTTCTAAGGGCTAAGAAGTCCATCTTTAAAAGGCCTAAACTTTCTAAATATTCTGCAGTATATCCTGCTAGCAAACCATCATTTGTTTTAAATACAGGAATAATCTCTGTTAAGTTTATACTAGATATAATAACTCCAGCGGCATGCATAGTAGTATGTTTTTTTATACCTTCTAATTTCATAGATACTTTATAAACTGTTTCTAATTTGTTTTCTTCGACATATTTTTTTACTTCTTCATTGTAATTATCTTTTAAACTCTTTTTAGCATCTATTTTTTTAGTTAATGTGCTTATAATGTTTTCGTCTATATTAAAAATCTTACCTACATCTCTTAATACCTGCTTTGAACCAAGTGTTCCATATGCAACTATAAGAGATACTTTTTTTTCACCATATTTTTCACGAACATAATTTATTACATCATTTCTTTTTATATCCTCAAAATCAATGTCGATATCAGGCATAGTGACTCTTTCAGGGTTTAAGAATCTTTCAAATAATAAATCGTATTTTATAGGATCGATTTCGGTTATTCCAAGAGAATATGAAACCAAACTTCCTGCGGCACTACCTCTTCCAGGCCCAACATAAATATTAGATTTTTTAGCATATTTAACATAATCATAAACTATCAAAAAATAATCTATAAAACCAAGCTTTTTTATTACATCCAATTCATACGTTAATCTTTTCTTATAAGTATCCGCTATCTTTCCATCTAATCTTTTATATAATCCCTTTATTGCAAGACTTTGTAGTAAGTTTTCACTTTCTTTTTCACTACCAGTATAAGAAGGAATATATCTTTGATATTTAGGCATTTCAAAGTTAATATCACTTACAAATTCTTCTATTGTTTTATTATCATATTGATCTGTCTCTAATATATAATTTGATTCATCTTCATAAGTCTTATCATCTATCTTATATAATACTTTTAATACATTTAAATCACTTTTTTTAAAGCATCTTATTTCATTAATAAATAATACATTTTTAGTAATTAGTGAAGCGTTTTTTAATTCCTCTTTGCTTTTATATCCTAGGTATACATCAAAAGATGTTTTTAATCTATTATATAGTTTATAACTTTCATAAGGTAGTACGCATTTCAATCCTTCTCTTAAGTTTATTAATTCGTCTATAGTTAATTTATTTGAAAGAATCAAAGAATTTATATTAATAATATTTTTATAGCCTTCGTAATTCTTAATATATAAGTATATTTTATTATCACCAATTTTTACAACCATACCTATAATAGGTTTTATATCTGTTTTTTTTGCTTTTGTATAAAAATCCATAATAGCATATGGGTTATCATCTAGTATTCCAATATATTTAGCTTTTATGTTTTCAGCATATTTTATAATATCTTTAGTTTTTAATAAACTAGAAAGAAGAGAATAGTCAGTTTTAAATCCAATTTGTGTATACATATTTCCCTCCTTTGATTTCATTTTATCACAAGAAAATATATCTAACAAGATTTAAGGTACAAAAGTATTTGACAGGGCAAGTACAATTTGTTATAATTTATAAGCGAATTACTTTTAAGGAGGGAAATTATGGCTACAAAATTATCATTAAAGAAACCAAACTTCGCTAAAAACAAACCTAATTCTCAAAAACGTACACAAAAAATCCAAAACGTTAATTTACAAACCGTAACTATAAATGGAGAAAAAGTCGTTCTTAGTGCTAGAGAAGCGAGAACTTTAAAAAAGAAAAACACTAAAAAAGCTGCATAACAAGCAGTTTTTTTATTTTGTAAGTAGGATTAAATTATATTACCGCACCGATTATAATAACTAATAGAATAAATAATACTAAAATAAATGCTGCACCAGTAACGCCATTATAGCCACCAGCGTTTCCGCATCCTTGATTCATAATTACCCCTCCTTTTTGTCTTTTCATAGTATTTTATGGTAAATATAGAAATTATGTGCTTATTTACTTGCAAGAAAAGTATCAAAATGGTATTATATTTACTGTTAGGGAGGTTACAATGAAAAAGAAAATAATAGCACTTATGTTTGTAACATGTTTATTATGTGGATGCAGCAAGACTGTATCAAAATTAGATGATGGAAAGGAAGCTGTCGCAAGTTTCGACAAAAAGAAACTATCTATAAGCGTTGATGATTTATATAAGTCTTTAAAAGACAAATATGGTACTACAGAATTAATTGATTTAATTGATTCTGCTATATTAAAAGATAAATACAAAGATAAATTAGAAGATGCTGAAAAAGATGCTGAATCAAATTTTAAATCTGTTAAAGAAAACTTTAAAGATGAAGATGGTAACTATAGCGAAAAACAACTTCTAGCAGCATTAAAACAATATTATGGATATAATTCTATTGATCAGTTTAAAGAGATGCTTAAAATGAGTTATTTAAAAACAGAAGCTACTAAGGAATATGCTAAAGGAAAAATAACTGATAGTGAAATCAAAAAGTATTATAAAGATGAAATCGTTGGAGATAGACAAGTTAGTCATATTGAAATTATCCCAAATGTTAAAGATGACATGAGTGATGATGAAAAGAAAGCCGCTGAAGAAAAAGCTTTAAGCGAAGCAAAAGAAGTAATTGCTAAACTTAAAAAAGGCGAAAAATTTGAAGATCTTGCTAAAAAATATTCTGACGACGACGACACAAAAAATAAAGGCGGATCACTAGGATATATTAATAAAGGTGATTATGGTGATGATGCATTTGATACAGAAGTATGGTCACTAGAAATAGGAAAATATTCTAACACTCCTGTAAAAACAAGCTCTGGATATGAAATAGTATATGTTACAAAAGAAAAAGATAAAAAAGAACTAGATGATGTTAAAGATGAAATCATCGATGCATTAGTTGATGAAAAAATAGCATCAAGTTCTACTCTTCAATTAGATGCTTTAAAACAACTTAGAAAAGATTATGGATTAAACATCGAAGATGAAGAATTAAAAACAAGCTATAATAAATATTTAGATGAACAATATACAAGTGCTACTCAAACTACAAATCAAAACTAGATTTGTAGTTTTTTTTTACTCTGTTTTGTGGTATACTTTATTATGGGTGAGGCTATGACAACTGAAATGATTCTAGTTTTAATTATAGTAGTTTTAGTAACGTTAATTTTAGTTTTTGGTTCTTATATACTTATTTCTAATTTTATTAATAAAAAAGCTACAAAAAAAGAAGAAAAAAGATATGATTTTTCTAGCTTAAAAGAAGAGGCTTCATTATCTAATGAAATAGCAGAAGCCAATAAAAGAAAGAAAACTCCGCCTAAAGAGGAACCAAACCCAGAACCTATAAATATGCAACCAGAGATGCAAAGTGCACCTCAGCCGCAACCAATGCCAAGCGCTCCAAATGCAAGTCAAGGAATAACACCACAGCCTATGCCAAATAATCCAAATATGAATCAAGGTGTAGCGCCGCAACCTCAACCACAACCTCAACCTCAAAATACATTTATTAATCAAACACCTATGTATGGCCCACCAAATACTCAAAATCAAACAAGTGAGCCAACCATAGACCCATTTGGAATAAATAAAAACTAATAAAGCAAGTTACTTTATTAGTTTTTTAAATTCTTTAGGAATTTTAGCTTTAAATACAAGTTCCTTATTTGTTTTAGGATAGATAAACGATAATGTACTAGCATGAAGCATTAATCTATTATCTTTATCTATTGGATTATGCAATCCATATTTTTTATCACCAACAATTGGTAAGCCATTTTCGCTTAAATGAACCCTTATTTGGTTTCTTTTCCCTGTGTAAATTAAAACATTTAATAGTGATAGATTATTTTCATATTTTATAAGAGTATATGTTGTATGGGCAAAGTTCCCTATCTCTTTATTCTTGGTTGAGTATACTTTTTGAAAATGATTCATAGTTAAATAAGATTTTATATCATCACTATTTTTAGCTTTTCCATGTACTATTGCAATATACTCTCGTACTTTTACAATATCATTCCAGTTTTTTTGAAGCATTTCTTTTGTTTTTTCATTTTTAGCAAATAAAAGTACACCAGATGTATCTTGATCAAGTCTATGTACAACAAATAATTTGTTATTTTTATTATTCTCCTTTATATAATCACTAACTAATCTAAAAGCCGTTAGTTCTTTTTCTTTTTGATTAGATATAGATAATAATCCACTAGGTTTATTAATTACTATTAAATCTTCATCTTCAAATATTATATCTATTCCATAAATGTTTTTTGTTTTTCTTTCAAAATAGAACTTAACTCTATCCCCTGGTTTTAATATAATGTTTGGATTGGTAACTATCTTTTTATTAACTTCACAAGATTTATATTTAATCATACTTTTAAACTTTGATTTAGATATTCCATCAATATTTAAGAGTAATAAATCAATTAAACTAATGCTTTTATTTACAATTATTTCTTTATATCTATCTTTCAATTTAATGCCTCAACACTTACAAGTTTTCCACTTTCTTTATCAAATTCATATTCCATAACATTTAGTTTATCTTTATATTTAACTAAACTATCATTTGAAAACTTTTTGATTTCTGTTTTATCTACTATATTAAATAATTTCTTTTTATAAACGATACCTTCAATAGTTGTAACATTTATTGTTTCTTCATTTATTTTAACATTGATAATTTCTTTTTTTATATTAGTATCTTTATTTAATTTTCCCTTAACAATAAACATATTCTTATTTTCTAAATATTTAATAGATGTCTCTCCATATTTAAAACTTTTTGGAACAAAATCATCCATAAATAAATCCTCATAAACTTCTTTTAAATCTTCTTCATCTATATAGTTTAAATCGTCTTCCATAATTATTTTATCAGAATCTAAATTACTAAGTGCAAAATACAATTTAACTTCATCACTTAAATCACCAGCATAAAAATATTTAACATATTCACTTATTTCACTTATTTTAAATGGATTAATATATCTTACATATTCTTCTTTTTCTATTTCCTCTTTAGATTCTATACTTTCACTTTCTATTTCTTTTTTAGATTCAATTACGTTGACATTAACAGTCTTTTCTGGTTTTATAAATTTATCAAAATAATTATCTTTATATAAATAATATAAACCAAAACCAATTAATAATAAAAGTACTATTATAACGATATTCTTTCTAATAATAACTAGGTTTTTATGTCTTATTAATTTCTTTTCAGCGCCCTTTATAGCATTAGATACCTCTTTATCTATTTCTTCCTTCATATATTCTTTTAACTCTTCTTTTACATCTTTTAATTCATCTTGTTTTTTTGTTGCCATAATACCCTCCATAACATGATTATAACATGTTTAAAAAAAATGAGAAATAATTTATATATTAATCTTGTTTAGAAGTTTATTAATTAAGTTTTGCTTTTGCCTTCTACAAACAATTGGTAATCTTTTATTATTGTCAAATACTATCTCATTAAAAACTTTATCAAACTTCTCTATCTTATGAATATTAACTATTATACTTCGATGTGTTTTTATAAATCTATCATCATTTTCAAGTCTTTCCATAACCTCATTAATAGTAGAATAAAAAATAAAATCTTCATTTTTAGTATGTAATGTTATGGAATTAGCATTTGAATTCTTTTCAAAATAATATATACTTCTATATGGGATTCTATATATTTCATCATAATATTCAAAACAAAAAACACTTTCATTATTTGCTAATTCATAAACCTTTGTTAGAGAATTAGATATATTTATAAAAAAGTTTTCATCTGTCTTTATTAAATCAAAAATCATATTCTTTTTAATATATTTCATAATATTTATATTATCATCGTAAGTAAGTATTATGGGATTCTTATATTTATCTATTTTTCTTATGTAAGTGACTATATTTTCACTTGCACACTTTTGAACATTAGGATTTAATATATAAACATTAAAACCAGATATGCTTCTTACCTCTGAAAGAGTTTCTTTATTTAAAATATCATACTCATATATCTTATAATGTATTTTATTAGAGTATAAATATTGTTTAATTGCAGTTGTAATTACCCTTCTAGTTTTTGCATTTTTTTCAAATATGATATAATTCATTTTAATCACCACTTGCAACAAATTACCATATATTTTATCTCATAAAAAGACAAAAATAACTTTTTTGTTGAGAACGGTTGTACCTCCAAAAGCCTAAATACCTGGTGAACCTACAAAGGAAGATTGATTTTTTTGAAAGTAAATTAGACATATAGAACCAACTAAAATAAATGTACTTCCAAATAATTTAACCAAATATAACTCTTTTTTACTATTTTCTACTTTCTTATATGCATCATAATTTCTAATTAAAAAATAAATATATATAAAAAGTGTAATTGTTAATACCATATCAAATATCTTATCAGCATTATATTTATAAAACTTATTATTAGAATTAATATATTTTATTTCATTTTCATTACCTAATATATTTCCAATACAAAGAATGATAAATACTACCCATATAATATCTTCAAATCTAAGTCTTTTAGTATCATCTTCAAATATATTCATACTAAATTATATTTAATTGCAAACAAAAAGAACCATTAAAGGTTCTATATAAAATTCTTTAGTAATTGTATAACTCCTTTAACTAAAGCTTTTATTACTTGTCTAATACTTCTTTCTTTAATCTGTTCCTTCTCTTTATTAGTCATCTAATTCCTCCATTACTATTTTCAGCGATATAATCATTAATCTTTTTAATAAACTCTTTATCTTCTAATATCGCGTTATTTCCAAGTGCAGCGGCAGAATAAGAAGCTGTAGTTAAACAACCTATTGTTTTATCTTCTAAATCAACTGCAAATGGAAATGGAGAATCGATTATAAAATCCTTTTCAAATACAGATTTAAATCCATATTTTATTAATTTATCATATATTTCTATTCTTTCTTTTTTTGTTAATCTTGCATATATCATATTTACCTACCTATAATATCCCATGATGTTAAAATTCCTATTACTTTTTCTGTTTTTGATCCACTGTGCGTAACCATTACACATGATAGTTTTTTACCAGCTTTAAACTCTTTAACAAAATCATTAACAACATCATCATATAATTTATCTCTTTTAACAAATTTAACTATCTCTTTTGAATTATCAAATGCTATACACTCTTTAATATCACTAAACTTTTTATCTTCATCAACTTCTATGATTTTATCTTTTAATAAATACTGAAAAATAGAGTTTTCACTAAATATTCCAACAAGTTCTTTTTTTGAATTATCTAAATATATTGGTATATGTGTATAGTTGTTTTCGTTCATTTTTTTCATAACATCTAAAACATTATCATCTAGACAAGCTGAGAAAACATTTTTAGTAGCTTTATTTTCTACTTTGAAAGGATGCTTAACTTCTTCAACAATTTTTTCGAGTTTTTCAATAGTATTATCGGTTATTAAATAGTAGTCATCATTTACGTTATGAAAATTCATATTTCTAAGTCTTCTACAAAAATCAATAAAACTATCTTCTCTAACATAAGGATTATATCCTTTTTCTTTTAGTTTGTTTGTACACTCTTCTAAAGTTAAATTTTTATCGACTCTCTTTTTTGTTTCTTCTTCAAATTCTAAAAATAATTTTGTGAATATCTCATGATTGTTCATAGCACTCACCTCTAGGGTTATTATATCATAACGGGGTTAATTGACAAAACCCTCTTTTTTTGTTATATTATTTGCGTAATAAATCAATTAGTTATTCGCGTTTTATTACCGTGACACTCTTTGTGAGTGGGGTTAATAATGATAAGAACCTTAGAATCTCATCATGAATGACAAATATATCACAGGAAAATTATGTGGTAGGTTTTGCTGTTCATGAAAGGAGGTTCTTTTTTAATACCACACAATAAAGAAAGAAGGTAAAATTATGAAAGAAGAAAACGAATTAACGTATTATGAAAAAGTAAAAGATTGGAATTTTGATTCATTTGAAATCGAGTCTGATTATCTAACAAATTGGAATTTATATGAACTATTAAACAAACTTGCAACTAAAGATTCAAAAATATTAGACTTAGGAACTGGTGGAGGAGAAAAAGTGTTAAAAAGTTTTCCTGAATGCAAGGAAATACTTGCAACTGATTATTCACAAGAAATGATAAACACTGCGAATGAAAACTTGAAAAAAAGTGGAAGAAAAAACATTACTTTTAAAGTAATGGACAATTTAAAAATGAATGTACCTGATGATTATTTTGACTTCGTAGTAGCAAGAAACACTCCAACTGACCCAAAACAAATATACAAATGTTTAAAAGATGGAGGTTACTTATTCATACATGGTGTTGATAAGTTTGACTGCTATGCATTAAAACTAATATTTAAAAGAGGGCAAGGAACTGATTCACTAAAACCTATAAGCATTGTTGACTATGAAAACGTTTTAGAAGCAGGATTTAAAAATGTAGAATTAATTCCTCTTCACGTAAGAGAATATTTCAAAAATCGAGAATCTTTTAAAGCATTTTTACAAAAGGTTCCTATAATAAACGATTTTGGTGATGACAAAGACAAGTTTGGTTACCCAATAGAAGATGATTTGTTAGATCAATACATTGAAGAAAACACTTATAATGGCAAAATTCGTTTACTTAGAAGATATTACGGAATTGTCGCTCAAAAACAAAAAAAGATTTAGTTTTTACTAAATCTTTTTGTTTTCGTTTTTATCTTTTTCATTTTGGTTTTTTAAATAAGTAATATATTCATCATATGCATCGCATAATTCATCACCCGATACTTTAATGCCACTTTTTTGAACTTGTAAATTAAATAGATATCTAATAAAATTTTGAACATATGGTTTATCATAAAAATTATAGTTAGAAACAGCATATTCTGTAGATTCAATTCCTACTTCATTTAGTAAAAAACCAAATGTAATTGTTTCTGCATACTTGTTATAGTCATGATCCTGGTAGTTATAGGTACCAAAAGAACTTTTAATATCTACCTTGCCTTTAGAAATAATTTTTCTTTCTTTTATTAATAATCCAAATGCTTGCTTTTTTTCGAATAATTCAGAAATATCCATTTTGTTTTCGCGTATGAACTTAAATAGGTATTTATCTTCCGCAATGCCAACACTTACTTCTTCTATAGTATCGTAATTGCCTTGATTAGCTTCATGAATAATGTTTTTGTATATGTATGGATTATAGCGTTTGTCTTCAACCACTCTAAGTAATGCACTAATATAATATATAATTGATTCATTAAATGTAGCACACTGAACTGCAAAATCAACTAATTCCTCATCTGCTTTGATACTATTCTTTGTTTGTTCTTCTATCTTTGCTTTTGTTTCTTTAAGTTTTTTTATTCCGTTTTGTATTTCCTTATAACCTTCCATATTTGTTTCTCCTTAATTTATAATTTTATCTTTTTTTTGAGATAAGCTTATATAATTATTAAATGCATAATTCATTTCGTCATATGTAAGCTTTTTCCCGTTATTCATATATTGTAATTCAAATAAATATGTAATAAAATCCTGTACATAATCAAAGTCTTCAAAATCATAAACTGATGTCATACATGTATCCAATTTGCTAATATTGAATTTTTTTAATAAAAATCTAAAAGTAATTGTTTTATTATTTAATCTATCTTTATCATAGTTATAATAATCTACTATTTTGCTTTCATTATTACCATCAATTTGTAGAATATCTGTTTTTTTATAAAGTATTTCATAACCTTGTTTATTATCAAAAAAATCAATTAAACTACTGTTTTCATCTCTTATAAAATTAACCAAGTTCCAGTCTGAAGAAATCCCTATATAATAATCTTCAGCTTTTGTGTTTCGATTATATTTTATTGTGTGACTTTCTTTATATAAAAAAGGTTTATATATTTCTTTTTCTTTTAATGTAATAAGCTTTGTAATTAACTCTATTATATATTCATCAAAAGTTGCACTCTTATTTATTAATTCATTTATTCCTTGTTTTTTTTGCTTAACATATTTTAATTGACTATTTAATTGTTTTTCAAAATCTTTAAATACACTTAATTGATCTTGTATATTTTCACTAATACTCATAAAGAATCCCTCCGTGTTGGTTTTATATTATAACACAATTTAAATAAATGTGATATACTTTAATTGGTGATAGCGATGAATAAATATACAGACAAAGAAAAAAGAATTTTAATGCAACTTAGCGATGGCCCATTTTATACAGTTGTTACAGAGCTTTCAAACAAGGAATTTGATAATTTTGTTAATAAATTAATAAACGATGATAAAAGGGATGCTTTATTATTTTTAGTAACGACATATTGGGATTATAAGCGAAATAAAATATTGGATTATTTTATAAGTAAGAGGGATTTTGAAAACTTGATTAACTTCCTAAATTGCTGTGATGACTTTCGAACTAAAAATAGCGAATTAAGTGAAACTTATATAATTAATAGAATACTTGAAACTAAAGATAAAGATTTTGTGAAAAAAATTCTTGAAAGTGATAGTTTATATTTCTTAAGAGATCATAACGAAAAAGAAAGATTAATAAAATTTGTTTCATAAAATTATGAAAGGAGTAGGAAGATGAAGAAAGTAATAATTGTAATTTTATGTTTACTAATTATAGGTGGAGGTATTTTTGCTTTTAAAAATTATTCTAAAACAGAAACTAATGAAGAAAGTCAAAGTGTAGAATCAAAAGTGGAAAGCAAAGAGATTGAATCTGAAGCAGAGTCAAAAGAAAGCACAAAACAAAAAGGATATGATATAACCCTTTCAAAAAAAGAACTCACAATTAAAAAAGGTTCAAAAGAATCTTTTGATATTACATTTACTAACCCAGATGAAATGTCAATTAGAGAATATATTCACAGTGATGATCAAGATGATTTAATAAGTTTTCAATATACTCCACTTGAAGATAAAAAAATTCATGTTGAAGTAGATGGATTAAAAGTGGGTTCTACAACAATAATCGTTAGTGATTATGAATATCCAGACTATAAAATAGAAGTTAAAGTTAATGTAGTTGATTAAAAGAAAAAGGCCAAGTAATTCAACTTTTTTTACTAATATGAAATATTAAAGATAGAGTTTTATA
Organism: uncultured Erysipelotrichaceae bacterium; assembly: GCA_902795215.1. Classification (GTDB taxonomy): domain Bacteria; phylum Bacillota_I; class Bacilli_A; order RF39; family UBA660; genus RUG11867. Next base: position 42,777 of record CADBKG010000009.1, read on the forward strand.
TTTATTCATGATATACTTAATAATGAAAAAAGAATAGAAACTGGAATGAATGGAGTTTGACAAAATGCAAGAAGTAAAACATAAAAGAAATTACAACTATGATATCATACGAGTTATAGCAATATCACTTGTAGTAATATGTCATTCAGTTGAAATGGTCTATTTTGAAAATAGTAATGTATCTGTTCAATATAACCTTTTTTATATTCTTTGTCATTCTATATCAAGATTGGGGGTTCCTCTTTTCTTATATTTAACAGGAACTTTATTATTGAATAAAAAGTTTGAAACAAACAATGATATCAAAAAGTTTTATAAACATAATTTTTTAACCTTAATAATTGTCTGTGAAATATGGTATATGTGTTACTACCTATTAGATATGTTTGTTTTTGAAAAAACACTTTATTTTAAAGAGTTTATTCAAATAGTCATGTTTTTAAAACCTTATCCATTGTCACATGCATGGTATTTACCAATGATTATAGGAATATATTTAACAATACCATTTATTAGTATTCTTGTTAACAAATATTCAAAAGCAATTAAGTATATTATGTATATTAATATTTTTTATGTGTTTATAGTTCCATTTATTAATATAGTTTTGGAATTACTAAAGGTTGATTATCAATTAATAAATGCATTTAATATGCCATTTGGTGGTGGATGTTATGGTATATATTTATTAATAGGGTATTATATATCACAAAGATATAATAATGAAAAAGGAAGTAAAAAATGGAACAATTATTTACTTATATTAATATTTGCCTTAACATTTGCTTTCAATATCTTTGTCAGATATAAATTAAACTGTGATTCTTGGTATAATTCTTTAACAGTATTAGTATGTTCTTATTGTATATATGTTTTATCTTTAAAAATTAAAATAAATAGTACAATAGTTAAGAAATGGTTAGAAAAGTTATCTGTATGTTCTTTTGGTGTTTATTTAATCCATAAACCTATAATAAATTTGTTAAATAAATTAAATCTTATAAATAATACTAGCTATGTATTGCCTGTAAAGGTCTTATTATACTTTTTATTAAGTTTAATAATAAGTTACATATTAGCAATAATTATTTCTAAATTCAAACCATTAAAAAAATATGTCCTTTTTATAAAGTAGATCAATTCTACTTTTTTTTACTTGTGATACAATATTACTAAGTGATTCAATTGATAGATGTAATAATTATATTAACCAAATAAAAAACACTAACAATTAGTTAGTGTTTTATTTTCTTTTGTTCTTTTGCTTTTTTTCGTTCATTAAGTAGCATTTAAATTGAGCTGAATTCATTATATCAAGATCTCCTGTATTCATAGCAATATGATAGTATTTTTCAAAACCTTCGTAATAACCTTTTTCTAAATATGCTCTCATTACTATATCTAATGCATACCCCACACCATTTTCAGCGGCCATTTTATAATACTTAAATGCTTTTCTTCTATTTTGAGGATATTTAAGAATCCATTTTTCTGTAGAATAATCATATTCATGGTACTCATGATCATACAGCTCTGCTAGTTTAAATTGAGCTTCAGCATCTCCGCTATCTGCAGCCATTTTATAATACTTAATTGCTTCTCCATAATTTTGCTCTAAAACATCATAAACCCCTTTTGAATACAAATCTCCCATTAATCTTTGAGCTTCTATAATACCGTTGTCAGCAGCCATCTTAGAATATTTAACGGCTTCATATGAATCACCATAATCTCTTTTAGTATACATAATCCATAATACATATTGAGCTTCAGCATCCCCGTTATCAGCTAATAATTTAAATTTATCAATTACTCTTGTTACTTTTTCTTTCATTTTTATTATCTTCTGTAGAAAGATATTATAATGCAAATTATATATTTATACAACAAAAAAATAATATATATTTCTTAAACATGGTATAATTATAAGTGAGTGATTATTATGAAAAAAAAGAGAAAAGAATTAATTTATACTCCGTTTGAAAAGTATTATAATAATTTATCTAATAATGATAAAAAGAAAATAGATAAGTTCTTTTTATCTTTTGATAGACATTGTTTAATAAGTAAACCAGTTAAAAAAGAGTTAAAAAATGATTTTGAAAATGCTATTTTATACTACTCAAATAACAATGTTAAACTAGATGATGCTTTAAACTATATAGATTCTAAAAACTTAGGTGGTTTTTATACTAGACCTGCAGTTCTTTGGTTTCCATTAGATGATGCCGCTAAGATATATCCAGTTTCTATGGAAAAAGATAGAATGGCTATATTTAGATTATCGGTTTATTTAAAAAATAATGTGATTCCAGAAATATTACAAATGGCTTTAAATTTTACAATTAAAAGATTTCCTTCGTTTGCTACTACTTTAAAAAAAGGTATATTTTGGCATTATTTAGATATAACAAAAAGAAGATTTGATGTAATGCCTGAAAATGATATACCAACACAACCTATAAAGGTAAGTAGAAGTGGATCACAATCATTTAGAGTTAAATATTATAAAAATCGTATAAGTGTAGAATTTTTCCATGTACTAACTGATGGATATGGTGGTATGGAATTCTTAAAAGTATTAGTTACTGAGTATTTTAGATTACTTGGTATTAAAACAAACAAAAATAATTTGGTTTTAGATATAAATGAAGATCCTATAAATGAAGAATTTGAGAGTGCTTTTAAAAAAGTACCTAAAGCAAAAACAGCTTCTGGCTTTGTAGACAAAGTTGCTGTTCAGATGGATGGTAAACTATCTAAAACAAAACCATGTAAGATTATTCATTTTAAGATGGATACAGATAAACTAAAGTCAGTTGCAAAAAAATATAATGCAACTATTACATCTTACTTTTTAGCGCTTATGTTTCTAGCAAGTAAAAGTGCAACTGAAGAAATAAATGGAGATATTAGCATTCAAGTCCCTGTTAATATGAGAAAGTTTTATCCATCAAAAACATTAAGAAACTTTTCTATGTATTGTGGTATAAGATTACCTATATCTAAGATTAATAGTTTTGAAGATATAATAGATGAAATAACTAACCAATTAAATGTTAAAGCTTCTAAAGATGAAATGACAAAAATGATAACTGCAACTAAAAAGATGACTGGCACATTTAAATTTGTTCCATTACTTATAAAACAACCCGTAACTAAAATAATATATGGTTTTTTAGGAGATAAAATATTTTCAAATACTTTATCTAATTTAGGTGTTATTTCTTTACCTGACGAGATATCCAAACAAATAGATAGTATGGATTTTATTCTTGGTTCAAGCATTACTAATAGAGCAGGTTGTGCAGTTGTTACTGTTAATGGGGTTACAACATTCTCAATAAATAAAATGACTGTAGATCCAACTTTTGAAGAAAAGATGTATGAACTATTAACTAAAGATGGAATTAAAGTGCAAGTGGAAGGAAGTGAATGCTATGAATAATAAAATCACATATCCACAAGTATCAAAGAAAAAACAAACTATAAGAAAAATAATCAATATTTTAAAGATACTATCTATAATTGCAGTGATAGCATGTCCAATAGTTAATATTGCAACAGGTGGAAAAGCCTGGAGTTTAGTTGTAATAATGTCTATTTATATATTATGGACTATGTTATTATCCCCTGATTTAGTTGAGTATAATAGAATTAGCCAATTTGTTAAACTAATTACACTAACAAGTATATTACTAGTTATAATAGATGTCTTTCTTGCATCAGGATGGGTAATAAAAGTAGATGGTATATTAAGATTTAGTGGATTGATTATTGCAGGTGTTTTATTCTTTACCGATCTAGATAGACAAAAACACAATATGCTGCCACTACTATTTTTAATATTCCTAGCAATAGTAACATCTATATTAGAATTATGTTTATATCATGGGAATGGTAAGTGGATTGCTATTGTAATGGGTAGTGTTGCATTAGCGCTTCTAATAGCAATTATAATAGTATTAGGTAATTACCTAATAAAAGAAATAAAGAAAAGATTTCATACAATATAATATTTAAAAAACACTGGTTCTTTGTCAAATAGTGTTGGTAAAGAATAAAAATACAATGTAGAGGGATGATGGAAATCATCCTTTTATAATGCCATTAATTAAAAATATTCTGG